>CAIYZZ010000195.1 GCA_903930805.1 uncultured Rhodocyclaceae bacterium
ACCACAACCAGTTTCAGTCTGGTGCCCATAGCGTCCCGGTACCACCCCTTCCCATCCCGAACAGGACCGTGAAACAGGACCGCGCCAATGATAGTGGGCCTCCGCCCGCGAAAGTAGGTCAGCACCAGACTATCCCCACTGAAAGCCCGACCCCCAAAAGGTCGGGTTTTTTTATTGCCGGAATAAACCGTCACTCCGGTAAAATCCATCACTATGAAAACGATCTTTCTTGATTTCGAGCAACCGATTGCCGAACTCGAAGCGAAAATTGAACAGCTACGATTCGTTCAGGATGATTCCGCAGTTGATATATCCGATGAAATCAACCGGCTTGAAAACAAGAGTGCGGCCTTAGTCAAGGATATATACGGCAAGTTGACCCCTTGGCAGATTGCTCTTGTGGCACGACATCCCCAGCGCCCTTATTCGCTTGATTACATTGACCTGATATTCACGGATTTTGTTGAGCTTCATGGTGATCGGGCTTATGCGGACGATCAAGCCATCGTGGGTGGTATGGCACGCTTCAATGGTCAATCATGCATGGTTATTGGTCATCAAAAAGGTCGCGATACCAAAGAGAAGATCCAACGGAACTTTGGCATGCCGCGTCCAGAAGGCTATCGGAAGGCCTTGCGCCTAATGAGGCTGGCCGAGAAATTCGGCATGCCCGTTTTTACATTTATTGATACTCCCGGCGCCTATCCAGGCATCGGTGCAGAGGAAAGAGGTCAGTCTGAGGCGATTGGTAGAAACCTTTACGAAATGGCCGAGTTGCAGGTACCTCTTATCTGCACCGTCATCGGTGAGGGGGGCTCGGGTGGAGCATTGGCGATTGCTGCGGGGGACGCACTTCTGATGATGCAATACTCTACCTATTCGGTGATTTCTCCGGAGGGGTGTGCATCGATTCTCTGGAAGAGCGCAGAGCGGGCCGCTGATGCAGCCGAGACGCTAGGGATCACGGCAACTCGCCTGAAAACTCTCGGCCTTGTCGATCGTATTGTCACTGAGCCTCTAGGCGGTGCACACCGGGACCCGCGCACCACATCCCTCTCACTGAAGAAGGCTTTGCAGGATGTTTTTCGCCAAGTGCAAGGGCTTTCGGCCGATGAACTTGTTGAGCGGCGCTACGAGCGACTCATGAGTCATGGAAAATTCAAGGAGGTTACTCAGCATTGATACATCGCACACAAGACTTGTCTCATCGGTAGCGTCTTGCCTTGAGCGCCATGTGCTACCGGGTCAGCACGTGGTGGTTGCGTTGTCCGGCGGCATTGATTCGGTTTCTTTGCTCCATGCGCTTGTGAAGTGGGAGGGTGGTGGCGCGCATGGGTGCCAGTTTTCTGCCTTTCATGTACATCACGGTATCAGTTCAAATGCCGATCTGTGGGATGACTTTTGTCGCCACTACTCTGCTGGCCTGAATACCTCTTTCAAAAGTGTTCGTGTGACAGTTGAGCGCGCAACAAAAGATGGTCTGGAAGCGGCAGCTCGACGTGCGCGCCATGCTGTGTTTGCGGCCATTGATGCGGATTGGATAATGCTTGCTCACCAGCGTGATGATCAGGCTGAGACCCTCCTATTTAACCTGCTACGCGGTACAGGACTCGCCGGGGCGGCTGCCATGTGCGAACGCAATGGTCGTCTGTTACGCCCCTTGCTCTCCATCAGCAGGGATGAGATTGAGTGTTATGCGCATCAGCATTGCCTTGAGTGGATTGAGGATGAAAGCAATGCGAACATCAAGTTCTCGAGGAACTTTTTGCGTCAGCAGGTATTTACGGAGCTGCGACAACGTTTTCCGGCCGCCACGAAAAATTTGTCAAAAGCGGCCGGCCGTTTTGCCGAAGCGTGCGATTTACTGGATGATCTGGCGCGCCTCGATCTTGGTGCCGATGTTGCCGATTTTCCATTGAGCGTCATGGAGTTGACGGCGTTGAGTGAGATACGCGCCCGTAATGTATTGCGCTATCTCTTGGCTAAGCGCAAGGTGCGGATTCCGAGTGATGCCCGGTTGCGCGAGACTTTGCGGCAGATGCTTGAAGCCGCGACCGACCGGCATCCCACCATGGTTTTCGGTGAGTACCGGCTTTTGCGGCGGCGTGGCTGGATTTATCTCGAGCCGGCTGAGGGGTGAACAGACAGGCATTGAGCCAGTTCTA
>CAIYZZ010000196.1 GCA_903930805.1 uncultured Rhodocyclaceae bacterium
CCGGCGTGAGATTCTCAAAAACTGATTTCAGCGAAACGGCTACCCCCATCTTCGACCCGATCCCGAGGGCCAGTGACCCCGCTTTCAGTGAGTTTCCCCCAAGGTCATCAACCCCTGGGTGCTTACCGTAAGCCTCGCCACCTTGGCCACCGGCATCCTGACCAAACGCTACGTCAAGAAGATTCCTTACATGATTGCGGCAATGATCGTCGCAAGCCTCCTCGCCGAGATTTTCAATGTCTGGCAAGGGCAGGCCGCCACCGGCATCAAGACCGTCGGCGCCTTGCCGGCAGGATTACCGCCACTCTCGTCTCCTGATTTCTCGCTCGACACTTTGCGCCATACCGTCGGCCCGGCACTGGTCATCACCATGCTGGCGCTCACCGAGGCGGCGTCCATTGCCCGCGCCATCAGCGTACGCTCGGAACAGCGCGTCGACGGAAACCAGGAGTTTATTGGCCAGGGCTTGTCCAACATCGTCGGCGCCTTTTTTTCGGCCTACGCCTCGTCAGGTTCATTCAACCGCAGTGGTGTCAATTTCGAAGCGGGCGCCAAGACACCGCTGGCCTCGATTTTTGCGTCGATCTTCCTGGTGCTGGTTTTGCTGGCAGTGGCGCCGCTCGCCGCCTATCTGCCCAACGCAGCGATGGCAGGCATCCTCTTCCTCGTCGCCTGGGGCTTGATCGACTTCCATCACATCGATCACATCTGGCACACCAGCAAGGCCGAATCGGCGATTCTCGCCGCGACGCTGATCGGCACCTTGTTCAATCTCGAAGCGGGCATTTTCCTCGGGGTGCTTTTGTCGCTGCTGATGTATCTCTACCGTTCGTCCAAACCGGAAGTTATTCCGGTCGTTCCAGCCCCCGAGGAAGGTGCCTACCACTTCGTTCGCGCCAAGGGCCGACCAGAGTGCCCGCAATTGCGCATTGTGCGCATCAACGGCTCGGTCTATTTTGGTGCCGCCAGCTTCGTGCAGCAGGTGCTGCAGCAAATCGACGAGGACAACCCCCAGCAGAAATCAGTGCTGATCGCGGCAGCCAGCCTCAACACCATCGACATCGCCGGTGCCGAAGTGCTGGCGCAGGAGGCGCGCCGCCGTCGGCGGCTCGGCGGCGGCCTGTATTTCTATCGGCTCAACCAGATCAACTACCAGTTTCTGCGCCAGGGTGGCTACACGCACGAGATCGGCGAGGGTGCCTTCTTCCCTGTGATGACCAACGTTACCGGCGCACTCTACTGGACGCTGGACCCCGAGATTTGCCGCACTTGCAAAACACGCATCTTTGCGGAATGCAACGCCGGCATCCTGCCCGACGGCTTCCGCCGCCAGCGCCTGATGCTTGCCACCGATGGCAGCGAGTTCAGCCATGCGCCGGAAGAGATTGCCATCTTCATGGCCAGAAGCTTTGGCGTGACCCTCGACCTGATGACCAGCGTTGAAACGATTGATGACGACGAAATTGCCAAGGTGCGTCTCGCCCAGGTAGAGCGCAAGGCACTTGTCGCCGGTGTCGATTGCGAAATGGTAGTTCGCCACGGCAAGCACCCGGTGGCCGAAATCATGGCTGCTGCCGCCGCCGAAGACAGCAACATCCTCGTCATCGGCCGCCGCCCGCCACGCGGCGACATCAAAGAACACCTCGTCGGCGACGTTGCCCAACACATCATTGCCAACGCTCCCTGCCACGTGCTGGTAGCAAACTGGCAGGCACAGCCTTGGAAGACACGGATTCTGATGGTGGCCGACGGTACGCAGATCAGCGAGACCGTCGTCGAAGTGACAGCCCAGATTGCCAAGGTGTCACATCTGCCCGTCACCGTTCTCGTGGCCGCGCCTCCCGGCAGCAACCGTGCTCTTGCCGAGACTGAAGCAGCTGAGAAGCTTGGTCTGTTGCGCGTCGAGGGCATTGCCTGCGAGGCACTGATTGTCGAGAGGGAGCCCGATCGCGCCATCATCGAGACGGCACAGGAAATAGGCGCCGATCTGGTCATCATCGGTAACGACCAGCGCAAGGGACTTTCACGCAAGCTGGCAGGGCCGATCCCTGATCGCGTGGTCGGTGGCCTCACCTGCGCCGTGCTGGTGGTCAAGCGCCCGCCGGAACCTGATGACCTGGTCGCGGCAGTAAAGAATCAGGCCTGAAAAAAGTCGGCGCTAGCGGGACGGCACGAGACTTTCTCAGATACGCACGACGGTCACGCTGCATGGAGCTTCGGCGGCGACGCGCGAAGAAACGCTCCCCAACAGACGCCGCAGTGACGAACTACCCCGCGCACCCATCACAAGATGGTCCACATGGCTGCTGCGCGCGTAATCGATCAGGCTGGTTGCGGCATCATTGCCGGTCAGGACATGGAAACGGATCTGCTCCTGCCGCATGTCGAGGGGGTGCGCCCAGTGGTGCAAAGCCGCCAGTTTCGCCGTATGAAACGACCGCTCTATCTCGCCGGCCTCATCCTGCTCGGTAATGATCGATGGCTCCAGCACACTGACGCAAGTGACTCGCCAGTGGGGATCGTGCGCGATCAGGCGGCGTACCGCAAGACGCATTTTTTCCGCCAGTGCTTCGTCTTGATGATCGGTATCGATGGCCACCATGATGTGAGGGGCACGATCTAGCTGGCTGATCGGCTGATTGTGATGAACAACTTGCAGCGTACGCTCCGCCCACCAACGCTTCAGCCCCAACTGAATTTTGCCGAAGAAGCCATGGCGTCCACGCTGGCCAATGCTGACTTTCTCCGGATGCGACAGGTCGTGGGCCAGTTGGGCCGCCGATGCATAGCGCCGCTCCGGTCGCACCGCCAGGCAGCGCAGGATGATCTCTTGTAGCGATGCGGGAATATCTGGCCTCAACGCGCAGGGGAGCACGGGGTCGAGCCAGCGCCGCTGATGCATGCCCCATAAGCCGTCTGCGCTTCCGAACGGGTAGCGCCCGGTCGCCAGACGGTAAAGAATCGCGCCCGCCGCATAGATGTCGCTGCGCGGATCACCCCGCACACCCAATATCTGTTCCGGTGCAATGATCGCAGGCGTGCCCAGCGGCCCGCTGGATTCGGCGGCAACCAGATCAGGTAATGCGCCATGACACGCCAGCCCGAAGTCGATCAGCACTACCCTACCGGTGGGGGACAGCAACACATGGCTGGGCGTCAAGTCATGGTGCACAACGTTCTGCCGATGCAAGGCATGCAACGCGTCCGCCAGCAGGATGCCCAGCCGCGTTACTTCACCGTAGGGAAGTGGCGCAGCTTCCGCAATTTGCGCGAGCGAGCTACCCGGGACATGCTCGATGATCAGGTAAGGGCCAGTATCGTCTTCGCCCTGGGCATGGCAGCACGGAACATGGGAACCATCGATATGCGCGTAAATCATTTGTTCGACTTCGAAACCGGCATAGCAGGCCGGATGGCTGCCGAAGCTGAGCTTTGGCCGCTTCAGCAGGCAACGCTCTCCCGTCGCCGACTGCACCTCGAACAATTCGGCCATGCTGCCAGACCCATAACTGGCAAGGACTTGATAGCCGGCAACGCTCGCCAATGTATTCATCGCCCGTGCTCCAGACGGATGGCAAGACTATCCGGCAAACCCGCTGCGCGGATTTTTTCAGCCGAGCGGATCCAGTCGTAAGCAACTCGATAATAAAACAGCTGCCGGTTTGTCTCATCCAGGATCGCATAGGATGCGGCCGGATTGCCATCGCGCGGCTGGCCGACGGAACCCACCAATGCCAACCAGCGCCGCCCGGAGGAGAGGGGAATCATTGCAGTCGACTGCGGTACGAATGACGTAATGCTGTCGCGCGCGGAAAAGTAAAGCGCCGGCTCATGGACATGGCCGGCAAACACAAGTCCGGCGCGCGTCGCGGCCAGGCAAGCAGCAACGGCTTTGTTGCTCACCAGGTACACCCACTCAGCGGGCCGGTCGGCACTGGCATGGACAAAGAGTTTTCCATCATCCTCGACCGTATAGGGCAATCCAGCGATGAATGCACGCTCAGCATCGTTCAGTTGTGATCGCGTCCAGACAATCGCCTCGCGCGCGACAAAATTCATCTCGGCACAAAGACCCTCCAGCGCCGCATCGTCGTGATTGCCACGGACGACGATGGCACCCTGCTCCTCATGGCGGCGCACGATAGTCAGGCACGCCTGAGGATCGGCACCGTAGCCGACCAGGTCGCCAAGAAAAGCATAGCTTGTCGCGCCCTGCCTCGCCGCATGGGCCAGGCAGGCGGTCAAAGCCTCGAGGTTGGCATGTATATCGGCAAGAATGGCCAGTTTCATGCCGCAAGCCGCCAGATAATTACCACGCCGAGGAAGACAATAAATTCCAGCAGCGTTGTCCAAATTAGCAGCCAGACGATGCGCCGGTGTCTGGGCGGCATCCCCAGCATGAACCGTTCGTTCCACCACTGCCAGCCCGGCAGCCAGCCCCAGCGCTGGCGCTGTATCAGGTGACGACGGATTGCTGTCACCCAGGGGACGAGACTGCGATCAACGTCGACGAGTCGCGGGTCCTGCGGGTCCTCGACGCGCGGATAGTGCTCGGTGACGATCAGGCGTGCGCCGGTAGCCACCGGTTCGATCGCCAGCGTCATACCTTGCTTGAGTCCGCCGTCATAGCTCAGGGCCAGCGTGCCGGTCGCCGTGGTCACCGCGATGCGCGCAGTCAACTCGATGCGGCGACCGTTACTCTCATTTTGCGCGACCAGGCGAAAACCGCCGGGCACCGATTGCCACGTCTCGATCTCGAGATGCGGATTAAGGCGGAACAGCCTCTCGCTGTTGCTGAGAAATTCAAGCAGCGCGGCGGGGGCGAGCGGCAACTCCGTTTCCGCACATGCCGTATCGCCAGCGCCGACTTTTTCGCCTAGGGCCGCGACGCGATCAAGAGCGGACACTTGAGCCCCCGCACCAGCTTCTCGAGATCCATGCGCGAGCGCAACCCTTCCTCGCCCTTTTTGCGCGGCGGGCCGATGACGACAAGATCGGCAGCGACTTCACCGGCAACGGCAAGAACAACGTCGGCCGGCTCGCCCAGTCGCATCACCGCGTGGTAGGCAATGCTGCGCTCCTGGCAGTGACTCTCGACCGCCGCCAACTCACGCCGCGCATCATTTTCCAGCATGTTTTCGACATAGCTGCCGAAGGCATCACGCGTCGAGGCGTTATTGAGCCAATCGTCGCCCTGCATGCCGGCCCAGAGTTCCGGCACGACCAGACAATGCACGAGGGTGGTGACGCCTGCTACGGAGATGTCGAGCGCCAGCGCCTCGGCCGCCGCTGCCCCCAGGGTGCCGTGATGGCAGAGGAGCAGCGAGGCGGGCGCCGGCAGCGGATTACCTGCCAATGACGAGAACGACGCCGAGGGCGATGATCAGGGCGAAGACCAATGCACCGATGTCTTCTCGACGGTCGCTGACAAAGATCGACAGGCTGGTGCCGCGCTCGAATTTTTGTGGTTCGGACATGCTCAGCTCCTTAGATGAATTCTTTGACGAACAGCAGTACGACGATCAGCGAGCCAACTGCCTTGCCCGTGCCGACGACGCCACCGATGATCAGTGGCGTGCCGCCGGCCTGCTTGAGCGCCGCCATGGTGATCTGCATCCCCAGGCCGATCAGGCCGAAGGAGAACAGCCAGGCCAGCCAGTCGCGGAAGGCGGCGATTGCCTTCGAACTGTGCCAGGCGGCCTTGTCGGCCTTTTCGATTGCACTCTTGGCGAGCGCATCCAGTCCGCTCATCTTCGCCACCGCTGTGAGCAACTCATCCTGTTCGCGGTTTGCCATCTTCTTGTTGGCGATCAGGTCAGCAAGCGCCTTGTGCGCATCCTCCGGTGTGGCGTGGCGCTGGCCGATGTTGATGGCCTTGGCGGTAAAGTGATCCTGCAGTGCCTTGGCACCATCAGACTCTTTGAGCCGGGCAAGTTCCCCCTCGAGGGCACGGGTTTCCTTGCCTTTGAGAAGTTGATCTTCTTTGATCTTCTCTACGCTGAAATACTTGCCCTGATAGTGACCGGCCGGCGTGAAGGCCCCCAGGGTCGACAGGATGAACAGCAGGATGAAGCCGAGCACGAACAAGGGGAACTTGGCGAGCAGCACCTTGCCCAGATCGACCTTCTGCGCGCCCACCTCATGCTTGACGTACCAGGCAGCGAGCCAGAGCACAATGATCGGTAGGAACAACACGCGGGTGATGTTGAAGATCTCGGCAACCTTCAGTGTCTCGATGCCATGCGGATCGAAGGCCAGCGCCGCACCGGCGACCTGCGCCGAGTTGAGAATGCCGGTGCCGGCCCAGGCACCGAACTGCACCGGGCCCATGTTGAGCAGGTGGCCGATGGTCGGGAACAGGAACATGCAGCCGACGCCCCAGATCAGGATGGTGCCGATGGTATAGGCGATCTCACCAGCCTTGGCATTCACGACAGGCGAAGCGGCCACGGTGGCCGAGACGCCGCAGACGCCCATGCCGGCCGAGAGTACCGCCGTCATCGAATTGCCAGCCCCCATGCGCTTGCCCATGAAGAGCACGACACCCACCGAACCGAGCACGAAGATGCCGATCATGATTACCGACAGGCCACCGAGCTGCGCCAGTTCGGTGGCGCTGTAGAGCGTGCCAAGCAGGATGACGCCGGTCTTGAGAAAGAATCGCGCGGTGCGCACGCCGTTGGCGGCCCACGCAGGAATCTTGAAGACATTGACAATGACAATGCCGATGACGATGCCCAGCACCACGTAATTGAGGTTGAAGATGGTGGCGAAATTCCAGCCAAGTGACGGCTGGGCGTCCCGGCCCCAGTTGGCGAAAGTGGGGTCGAGCCCCCAGCGCACGATGAAGGCAATGAGCAGGATATAGGCCATGCCGGGGAAGATCGACAGGTAGTAGTCGAGTTGGCCCTGCTTCGGTGTCCACGCCACGATCAGCAAGCCAAGTACGGTGGCGATGCCGCCGAAGATGTAGGAGAGTTGCGACTGCTGTGCCTTGGCCTCGTCAAACTTTGACTTGGGCATCTTCATGTCAGGCGCCGGCTTGCCTTCTTCCGTGGCGATTTCGGTGGCGACGCGGAACTCGGCGTCGAACTTCTCCTTGACCTTCATATGGTCGGAATAAGCGCTCCTCTGCAGCCACTTCTGCATGCCGTCAATGCCACCGCTGGCGTTGAG
>CAIYZZ010000197.1 GCA_903930805.1 uncultured Rhodocyclaceae bacterium
CATTTCACGCATCTTTCCGTATCTCTCCAGCCGATGCACCCAACGCAAAGCATATCCATGAAAAGTAATCTGAAGGCTTTTGTCTGCTCGTTCTTTTTGCTCGGCCTCTGCGCCTTCAACTCCTGGGGTGGACGGGCAAAACATCCCACACCCGAGATGACATTTCTGGATAATGGCCAGGTTCGCATTGGCATGGACTTGGCTTTGGGAGGCGCAGTAACTTTCATTTCCAGCCGAGATCATCCGGGCAATATCATCAACAGCGCGGATCTCGGACGGCAGATTCAAATGTCGCATTACTCCGGACCATGGCCTTATGAGGTCGGCGACAAGAAGCCGAGCAAGGCGTGGGCCGGGTTGGGCTGGAATCCGATTCAAACCGGCGATTGCTACACCAATCCTTCAAAAGTGGTCGAGCACCAAAACGACGGTCGGGAACTTTACATCAAGTGTATTCCGATGCAGTGGCCGCTCGACAATGTCCCCGGTGACTGCATCTTTGAAACCTGGACGACACTGGAAGGTCCGGTCATTCACATGCGATACCGCTGCACCAATCACCGTTCCGACCAGACCGCCTATCGCCCATGCCCCCAGGAATTGCCGGCAGTTTATACGATCTCCAGGCTTTCACGCTTGATGTCCTACACAGGCAACAAGCCCTTTACCCAGGACACGCTCACCCAGGTCACAAATGACTGGAGAAAACCGTGGCCTTGGACACGCTTCGTGGCAACTGAGCGCTGGGCCGCACTGGTGGATGGCACCGGCTGGGGCCTGGGTGTGTTCAAAGAAGATGGCGGCGAATTTCATGGCGGAATTCATGGCGATGGCCGCTCCGAGGATCCCAAGCACAGTTCGACAGCCTATATCGCCCCTATCCACATGGAGAATTTCGACCACAATATCGTTTATGACCATCAAACCCACTTCGCGGTGGGTGAACTTGCCGATATGCGCAAGCACTTCAATGGTTTGGCTAGCAAAACGCCCCCCGCTTGGCGCTTTGAAAACAATCGGCAGCATTGGACAGTGCGGCACGCCATTGATCAAGGCTTCCCGATGAAGGGCGAATGGCGAGTCACGCTGGGTACAGAAAGGGCGCGCTTGGAAAGCCCCGTGACGTGCTGGCGTGCTGAAAACGCTCCGTCGCTAGACTTGGAGATTGCCTACACGGGACAGCCAACGACTGCGCAGATCCTTTGGAGACGCCTCGACGATGATAAGTGGGACGCCAGGAAAAGCCTTACGGTAGAACTGACGCCCGACGGTAAGTTCCACAGGTATCACGTCAATCTTGCGGCGTCAGGGGAATACCGCGATCTCATACTCGGTTTGGCAATTGAACCCGGTCTGCAGCCACACCCCGGCGAGGCGATGGCCATCAAATCGATTGTGATCTCCAAGCCAAAGGAGTGAAGTTTGATCAGGAAACAGAACCTGCCAGCGGATTCAACCGACAGCCTGGCGGTGCTGGGATTTGGCGGAAGTGCTCGGGTTCTTGGTGCCGGACGGCTTTACTCCCATGCTTGAGCTGGCACCAATGGTGCGACCGCTCGAATCTCTCGCCGTGGTGCCTGATCCGCTGTATTGCATGGTGCTGGTAGTGCGACCACTGGAATCGCGGAAGTTGGTCTGCCCGCCGGACTCCGATTAGCTTCTCTGAGTGCGACCCGAGGCATCACGGTAAATGGTCGACTGGCTGCCTGATTTCGTTGCTGTCCACACCGTTCGTCCCGATGCATCGCGGAATACGGTCACCGCGACCGCATCAAAATCGTCTGGATGTGGCACCAGCACCAGCCAGCACCGGATTTTTCGTCAAGATCCATCGTCCTGGTCAAGGATGGCGATTGCTTGGTTCATTGTGGGCGATCTGGTCTTCAAGAATGGATCGAAGCCAATCAACCCCGAGGAAGCTGAACCACCGAGAAGATCAAGCCCATCCCTAATCGCCCCAGTGCTCCAATCAGTTCAGGCGGCAATACGCAAACGCCCATGAATCAAGGCTACCGGTTAACTCCCACAAATCCATCAAACATCAACATCGTAACCGTCCGGCGACACCGTCTTACGGTTTGGGGGACAGGTATGGCAGGATGGCAGGGTGAGACGACAATCATTGCAAACTCAACCAACCCAACGTCACCGGACCCCCGACGAGAA
>CAIYZZ010000198.1 GCA_903930805.1 uncultured Rhodocyclaceae bacterium
ATTCTTGATGTCCCCATCAGAGAGTTCACGTTCCTGCGTGTAGGGAAACATAGGGAGGTTCATGCGCTTTCGCGAGCGAAAGTGGCGCAATTGCGATTCGATATAGGCGGGCCGTTGTCCGGCGAGGCGTGGATATTCACCGCGTGTGCCGCCTTGCCCCAGTTCGCCGTGACACGCGGCGCAGGGGCCATAGACCTCTTTGCCGCTATCCTGTTCTGTTGCCGAGGCAACAAATGCAATGAAGGGGACGGTAATCAGTAAAACTGTGGAAAATCGCATGGTGTCATGCAAGAACAGGATCAAGATGGGAACGGATTGTCACATCTGCTGATCGACATACACCTTGATATTCGTCATGTATTGACTACGGAAACTCTCAACGTAACTGCGGCTCAGGGTCTTGTAGCACCCGGTAAGGCAAGGAAAAGGGTGCCAGCCTTTCAAGGAAGTCGAGCAGTTCTAGGCTCGGGGAGTTGCGGAAAAACGCGGCCATCGGCGTTTCCATCCAGATCCGGTCTGCAAAAAGCCAGACTTCGTGCGGTGTGTCGCCGATGCCGTCTTGGTTGCGGTCAAAACCCTGATAGTCATCCCAGAAGTTGCCTTGCCAGAAGTTCGCTGCACCCGCGCCTATGCCGCTTAGCGCGACGGTTGTCAGGTTATTCTCAAAACGGTTGCCGGTGAAGTGGTGCCCACCGGCTTCGCCATAAAAAAAGAGCCCGATAATGTTGTGGGCAAAACGATTGTTGCGAACCTCCAGCACGCCCACGGGCTCGGGCGGAGCATCAACCTTGAGTCCGACGGCGCAGTGCAGCACCGTATTCCCTTCGACCAGTCCGGTATCGCTTTCCTTGAAGACAATGCCGGCACCACCGCCGGTGAGTGCATGCTCGACGTGGTTGTCGCGTACCGCCACATCGCGCGAATACAGCACGACGATACCCGTCCCCATCCCCGAGAAATAGTTGCGCTCGATGCGTAGGCGGGGTGAGAAAACTACATGCATACCATAGCGCCCATCACTGAAACGGTTGTCGGAAAAATGATTGTCCGGAGCATTGATGAAGGTGACATCGCGGGCGCGGTGAAATCGATTATTCTCGATGCGGTTGCCTGTGCCATTCCATACACGGATGGCGTCGCCACGCATTCCGGACGTGAGTTCCTTGCCGGTTATCGTGTTACCACGAATATGTGTCTTACTGGCCTGCCGCAAGTTAATGCCGAATAGCACATTCTCGATGCGGGTATATTCGATGACGTGGTCATTGCCTTCGAGCAACACGCCGGCGTCGAGCGCATCATGGGATTCGCCGCTTCCGGAGAGGGTCAGGCCGCGCAAAGTGACTTTCTCTCCACGAATGCTGACGACAGTTCCATGGTCATTGCCGCGTATTTCGGTCAGGCCGGCACCTTCGATCGTCAGTGGCTTGCTGATGCTTACCGGACCGGTATAGATGCCAGGAGACAACCGAAGTGTGGACCCGGACGGTGCGCTATCAATCAGGGACTGCAGTGGGATGGCTGCGATGGCGAACATTGCAGGCAGAAATAGCCACAGCAAGATGCAAATCTGCCGGCACATGGCGTGTTAGTTGTTGTATCAGCCTTGCGTAGCCAGTACCGCAGCAAGCAGTAGTCCGTGCAATGATGCGGCAAGGATGGTCAGCTTGATGGCTGGCTCAAGTTGTAGTGGCGAAGCTGCATGCAACGCCAAGATGCAGGCAGCTTTGAAGCTAGCGAATGCTGGCAGTAGCGAGAGCAAAACTACCCAGGGAAGGAGTCCAAACACGATCATCGCCAGCACCCAGCCGTATGACAGCATGACTATCAGCGCATAGCCCCAGCGGGCGCGCGTGACGCCGAGACGCACGACGATGGTGCGCTTGCCAGCACGGCTGTCGGCCTTGATGTCGGGGAACTGGTTGATGTACAGGACGTTGGCGACCAGCAGAGCAAAGCCCAGCCCTGACGCGACTG
>CAIYZZ010000199.1 GCA_903930805.1 uncultured Rhodocyclaceae bacterium
GGCGGGGTAAGAGCCCACCGCGGACGTGGTAACACGGACGGCACGGCACACCTCATCCGGGGCAAGGCCAAATAGGGGAGTAATGACGTTGCTCGCGTCGCTCCCGGGTAGGCTGCTAGAGGCTGACGGTAACGTCAGCCCCAGAGGAATGGCTGCCCACGACAGAACCCGGCTTATCGGCGGACTTCCACCTGCCCCGTTACCCCCACAATCGGATCGACACGCCTCCCACCAAAATCACGCCTTGGGGATAAACCTCATAATTTACATTCAATGTGTTTTTTGATGCATTGATTTTAAAGAGTATATTTTTCACTGAGGCTCATCCAAAGTCTGAGCTAAGTCATTGTCTCGCCACAAAAATATTCATTTTTATCCTTGACTCCCCTGAATCTGTGGATTAAAGTGGGGACAAGTGGGAATTGGTGGGAGATAGAGGCGGAATGTTCCAAGGGGCGGCACAACTCAATCTGGATGCGAAGGGTCGGCTGGCGATTCCGGCGCGGCATCGTGACGCGCTGGCGCAAGCGGGCGGAGGTCGTCTAGTGCTGACCGCGCATCCGCATCGTTGCCTGCTGCTTTATCCAGAACCCGCCTGGGAGCCGATCCGCGACAAGATCCTGGCCGCGCCGAGCTTCGACCCACGCTCTGCCGCCGCCAAGCGCGTGCTGGTGGGTAATGCCCGCAGCGAGGAAGCCGACAGCGCAGGTCGCCTTCTCATCGCCCCCGAGTTGCGCGACTACGCCGGCTTCGAAAAACAGGTCTGGCTGGTCGGCATGGGTTCGCATTTCGAGATATGGAGCGACGCCGGTTGGCGTCGCCAGCATGAAACCGCCTTCGAGGCTCTGGCAAGCGATCAACCGCCGCCGGGATTCGAGGGCATTTCCCTGTGATCGGGAATGATGAGCCCGCCTTCCCCGGCAGCCCATCTGCCGGTGCTGCTGACGGAGGCCGTAGCAGCACTGGCAATCAAACCGGACGGCCTCTATGTCGACGCCACCTTCGGGCGCGGCGGGCACAGCCGGGCAATTCTGGAAAAGTTGGGCCCGGCCGGTCGCCTGGTCGCGCTGGATCGCGATCCGATGGCGATCGCCGCCGGGAAAGCAATCACCGATCCGCGTTTCAGTCTTGTACACGCTGCGTTCAGTCACCTGGACGAAGTGCTGACCGCACGGGGCGTAAGCAATGTGGATGGAATTTTGCTGGACGTGGGCGTGTCGTCGCCGCAACTGGACGACCCGTCACGGGGTATGAGTTTTCGTTTCGATGCGCCGCTCGACATGCGCATGGATACGACGCAGGGGGAAACCGCAGCGGATTTTCTGGCGCATGCGGAACAACATCAAATAGAGGAGGTGATTCGTGAGTATGGCGAAGAACGGTTTGCTCATGCGCTTGCAAAGGCGCTTGTTGCTGCTCGGAGCGGGCAGCGTATTTCATCCACAGGACAGCTTGCCGCGCTCGTGGCGGCGGTCGTCCGCACGCGCGAGCCAGGGCAGCACCCGGCGACGCGCACCTTCCAGGCTCTACGGATTCACGTCAATCGGGAGCTTGAGGAGCTGTCGCTAACCCTGCCGCAGGCGCTCGGCCGCTTGCAGCCGGGCGGACAAGAAGAAGGACAGCCCGGAGGCCGTCTTGCCGTGATCAGCTTTCATTCCCTCGAAGACCGTATCGTCAAACGCTTTCTGCGCGACGCGGCAAATCCGCCGCAGCCGCCAAAGGGGGTGCCGGTGCGTGCCGCCGACCTGCCGGAGCCGACTTTGCGTCTGGTCGGCAAACCGCTCAGGGCCGGCGCTGCCGAAATTGCCGCCAACCCGCGGGCGCGCAGTGCGGTGATGCGCGTGGCTGAGATGCTTTAGTCATGGCACGCCTCAATCTGATCCTGTTGGCAGCAGTGCTCATCAGCGCGTTGGCCGCCGTATCGACCAACCACCGCGCCCGCAAACTCGTCACCGAATACGAGCGCGAACAACAGCGCATGCGTGCGCTGGAAATCGAGTGGGGGCAGTTGCAGCTCGAGCAAAGCACTTGGGCCACCCATGCGCGCATTGAGCAGATCGCCCGCGAAAAACTCGGTATGCGCCCGCCCAAGGCCGGGCAGATCGTGGCCACGGAACCATGAAACCGTGAAGCTGACGCGCAGCCCCATACTCGCCGAAGCACTGCCCGCCTGGCGCGCCCATCTCGTCATGGGCCTGATGCTATTTGGTTCCGCTGCACTGGTGGTTCGCTCGTTTTACCTGCAGGGAGTAAACAAGGACTTCCTGATCGGCAAGGGTGAATCGCGTTACGAGCGCGTGATCGAAATATCGGCGACACGCGGCCGCATTCTCGATCGTCATGGCGATGTGCTGGCGATGTCAACGCCGGTGAAGTCGGTCTGGGCGATCCCGGAAGACGCCAGGCTGACCCCCGCCCAAACACGCGAACTGGCAGTTTTTCTCGAGATGGACGCGCGTGAGCTAGGGCGCAAACTCGCCGGCGCTCGAGATTTTGTCTATCTCAAGCGCCAGATTGCGCCGGATGTGGCCACACAGATTGCCGACCTCAAGCTCCCAGGCGTGCACTTCCAAAATGAATTCCGCCGCTACTACCCTACCGGTGAAGTCACCTCCCACATGCTCGGCTTTACCGGTGCACAGGATATTGGTCAAGAGGGCATCGAGCTCGCCATGGAAGCCCAACTCGCCGGCAAGCCGGGTAGCCGCCGCGTCATCAAAGATCGGCGCGGGCAAATCGTCGAAGATGTCGAATCAATCCTGGTGCCACAAGAGGGCAAGGATACCGTCCTTGCCCTCGACGCCAAGCTGCAGTATCTGGCCTACTCGCAACTCAAGCAGGCAATCAGCGAGCACAAGGCCAAGGCCGGCGGCATCGTCGTGCTCGACGCCAAGAGCGGCGAGGTGCTGGCGCTCGCCAACCTGCCGACCTACAACCCGAACAACCGCACGCGACTCTCCGGTGCGCAGCTACGCAATCGCGCCTTCACCGATACTTTCGAGCCCGGTTCGACCTTCAAGCCATTCACCATCGCATTGGCACTCGACAAAGGCAATGTGCGCTTCGACACACCGATTCAAACCGCACCCGGCAAGCTGACCATCGGCACGGCGACGATTTCGGATGCCCACCCGCATGGTGTGTTGTCGGTCGCCCAGGTGATCCAGAAATCGTCCAACATTGGTGCCGCCAAGATGGCGCTGGCGCTACCTTCCGAGGATATGTGGAAGATGTTCGACAGCCTGGGTTTCGGTCAGCCGCTCAAGCTGGGCTTCCCCGGCGAGGCGGGTGGTCGCCTGCGTCCCTGGAAGCGCTGGCGACCGATAGAACAGGCCACCATGTCCTACGGCCATGGCATTTCGGTGACACTTATCCAGCTCGCACGCGCCTATCAGGCCTTCGCACGCGACGGCGACTTGCTGCCACTGTCGCTGGCACGCCTGGATACGGTTCCCGCTGTGGGTGCTCGTGTGTTTTCGGAGCAGACGGCGCGCGAAGTACGCGCCATGCTCGAAATGGCGGTTCAACCTGGCGGCACCGCACCCAAGGCACAGATACAGGGCTACCGCGTCGCCGGCAAGACCGGCACCGCCCAAAAACTCGAAGGCGGCCTTTACGCCAACAAGTACGTGTCTGCCTTTGTCGGCTTCGCGCCGGTGTCTGACCCGCGCCTGGTCATTGCAGTGATGATCGACGAACCCTCTGCCGGTAAGTACTACGGCGGCGAAGTCGCCGCACCGGTATTTGCCAACGTAATGAGCGGTGCGCTGCGGACTCTGGGCGTGACGCCCGATGCAACGCTCAGGCCATTGCAGGTAGCGATAGCGGCACCAGTCAAGGAGGAGATGTGAGCGCAGCAGCCTCTCCGCTGTTCATGATTGGTGTCACCGGTACCAACGGCAAGACATCGGTGACCCAGTGGATTGCCCATGCGCTAACCCGACTGGGGCGCAAATGTGCGCTGGTTGGCACACTAGGCAATGGCTTTCCCGAGGCGCTGGCGCCAGGTCCGAACACCACGCCCGGCGCGGCCGTGCTGCAGCAATTGCTCCCCGAATTCGTCCGTCAAGGCGCGCAAGCCTGTGCGATGGAAGTTTCATCGATCGGGCTTCATCAGGACAGGGTGGCCGGGCTCGTTTTCGACGTGGCTGTTTTTACCAATTTCACCCGCGATCACCTTGACTACCACGGCAACATGGCGGCATACGCTGCCGAAAAACGCAAGCTGTTCGAGATGCCTGGGCTGCGTACAGCGGTCATCAATCTCGACGATCCATTCGGCGTCGAACTGGCCGCGCAACTCAAGGGGCGCGTACGCACCCTCGGCTACACACTGGCCGACGGGCAAGGCGGGGACAGGGTGCTGCGCGCGAAAAACCTTGCCCAGACCGGCACGGGTGCCACCTTTGAGGTAGACGGGGTGTGCTTCGCGGCACCGGTGATCGGCCGCTTCAACGTATCCAATCTGCTAGCGGTGATCGGCGTGCTGATTGCAGGCAACGAATCGTTGTCGGCTATTGCCACCGCGTTGCAGGGCATTACGCCGCCCCCGGGGCGCATGCAGACACTGGGCGGAATCGACGAACCACTGGTGGTGGTCGATTACGCCCATTCGCCGGATGCGCTGGAAAAGGTGCTGACAACCTTGCACGAAACCGCAACGGTGCGTGGCGGCAAACTCATTTGCGTGTTTGGCTGCGGTGGCGACCGCGATGCAGGCAAGCGGCCAGTCATGGGCGGCATCGCCGAGCGCTACGCCGATACGGTGGTGCTGACCAGTGACAACCCGCGCAGCGAAAACCCGCAAGCCATCATCGCCGCCATTCGGTCAGGCATGCAAGGCTCGCCAGTGATCGAGGTGGATCGTGCGCTAGCCATCGGGCAGGCCATCAGGCAAGCCGACGCGCGCGACGTGATCCTGCTTGCCGGCAAGGGGCACGAGACATATCAGGAAATTGCCGGCGTGCGTTTGCCATTCTCAGACATCGAAGCCGGAAAGTCGGCTCTGGCAGGACGGCAGGCGGCGCCGCAGCGGCAACCATCATGCTGAATCTGACTGAAACCGCACAAGCCATCGGCGGCCAACAACAAGGGCGTGATGCCAACTTCACCAGCGTCGGTAGCGACTCACGCGCAGTGATGCCGGGCATGCTGTTCGTCGCGCTCAAGGGTGAGTACTTCGATGGTCACGACCATGTGCGCGACGCTCTAGCACAGGGGGCAGTCGGCGCATTGGTAACGCAGGAATGGGCAGCCGCCAACCACAATCTGCCACTGGTGTCCGTGGTCGACACGCGCATGGCACTGGGTGCACTGGCGGCGCACTGGCGCGGCCGCTTCCACCTGCCGCTGATCGGCATCACCGGCAGTAACGGCAAGACCACTGTGAAGGAGATGTGCGCCACGATCTTGCGCGCCCACTTTGGCCAGCATGGCGTACTGGCCACAAGCGGCAATCTCAACAACGACATCGGCCTGCCGCTGAGCTTGTTGAAGCTGCGCCACGAACACCACGGTGCGGTGATCGAGATGGGCATGAACCATCCGGGCGAGATTACCTACCTGACCAACATCGCACGGCCGACGGTCGCACTGGTGAATAACGCCCAGCGCGCCCATCTCGCCGGGCTCGGTACGCTAGCTGACGTGGCGCGTGCCAAGGGTGAGATCTTCGCCGGGCTGGCCGCCGATGGCGTGGCAGTAATCAATGCCGACGATGCGCAAGCCGCCTTATGGAAGGAACAAAATGCCGGGCGGCAGTTGCTGAGTTTTGGTTTTGCGCCAGGCGCGGACGTAGCTGGCCATTGGCAGCCAAACCACGACAACAAGGGCTTCGGCGGAGAATTGACGTTGCTTACCCCGCAGGGCGAGACCAGCGTGCATCTGTCTGTGCCCGGAGAGCACAATGCCCGCAACGCGCTGGCAGCAGCCGCAGCCTGCCTCGCGGCAGGCGTTACGCTGGCTTCGGTAGGGCGTGGCCTAGCAAGCTATGGCGGTATCAAGGGTCGCTTGCAGCAGAAATTCGGCTGGAACGGCGCCACGATCATCGATGATAGCTACAACGCAAACCCCGACTCCATGCGCGCTGCCATCGACGTGCTGGCCGCCCTGCCCGGCCGGCGCATCTTCGTCATGGGTGACATGGGCGAGGTGGGCGAGGCAGCCTGCCAGTTGCACGACGAGATCGGCGGCTACGCCAAAAGCCAGGGCATCGACCAGCTGTTCGCGCTAGGCGAAAAGAGTGTGGCGGCGGCACATAACTTCGGCAGTGGCGCGCAGCACCATGCGAGTGTCAAGACACTGGTCATCGCCCTGAAACCGTTCATGAACAAAGACGCGACCGTACTCATCAAAGGTTCACGCTTCATGCGCATGGAGTGCGTAACCGAGGCCATTCTGGAGCAACCTGATGCTGCTTGAACTTTTCCAATGGCTAGCGCAGGACATTCGCGCCTTCAACGTCTTCAGTTACATCACGCTACGCGCCGTGCTGGCAACGATGACGTCACTGACGATCTCCTTCATCTTTGGCCCGGCGGTGATCCGCTGGCTGACAGCAAAAAAGATCGGCCAAGCGGTGCGCGACGATGGCCCACAAACCCATCTCGTCAAAGCCGGCACGCCGACCATGGGCGGCGCACTGATCCTGCTCTCGCTCGGCATATCCACCCTGTTGTGGGCCGACCTGGAAAACCGCTTCATCTGGATCGTGCTGATCGTCACCCTCGGCTACGGTGCAGTCGGCTGGGTCGACGATTGGCGCAAGGTGGTCTATCGCAACCCGAAGGGACTTTCGGCAAAGGCGAAATTTTTCTGGCAGACATTGATCGGTATCGTCGCAGCGATCTACATCGCCTTTTCGATCTCGGCACCGAACAACGAAAAAGTGCTCCAGTTGTTCCTGCAGTGGGTCGGCAGCGGCTTCACGCTGGAACTGCCGACAAAAACCGCTCTCATCCTGCCATTCTTCAAGAGCGTCTCCTATCCACTCGGCATCTTCGGCTTCATCGTCCTCACCTATTTGGTCATCGTCGGCAGCAGCAACGCGGTGAATCTCACCGACGGCCTCGACGGCCTGGCCATCCTGCCAACGGTGATGGTTGGCGCGGCGCTGGGCATCTTCGCCTACGTCGCCGGCCACGCCGGCTTCTCTAAATACCTGCTCATTCCCTACATCCCCGGCGCGGGCGAACTGACAGTATTCTGCGGCGCGCTCGCCGGGGCAGGGTTGGGTTTCCTCTGGTTCAACGCCTATCCGGCGGAGGTATTCATGGGCGACGTCGGGGCGTTGGCGCTCGGTGCCGCGCTCGGCACGGTAGCAGTCATCGCGCGGCAGGAGATCGTGTTCTTCATCATGGGCGGCGTGTTTGTCGCCGAAACGGTATCCGTAATGCTGCAAGTCGGCTGGTTCAAGTACACCAAGGCGCGCTACGGCGAGGGGCGGCGCATCCTGCTCATGGCTCCCTTGCACCACCATTACGAGCAAGCCGGCTGGAAGGAGACGCAGGTCGTCGTACGTTTCTGGATCATTACGATTCTGCTGGTGCTGTTCGGTCTCTCTACATTGAAGATCCGCTGATGAATCTGGCCGGCAAACACGTCCTCATCCTCGGCCTCGGCGAATCGGGCCTCGCTTGCGCGCGCTGGTGCGGCCGCCAGGGCGCGCAGGTGCGGGTGGCGGATACACGCACTACGCCGCCCTATCTGGATGAGCTCAAGAGCCGTGTCGCCAGCGCCGACTTTTGCGCCGCGCAGTTCAACGAGAATTTCGACAAGCTGCTATTGGAAGGCATCGATCTGTTGGTGCTCTCGCCGGGCCTGTCCGGCGGCCTGATGGTCGTGATCCATGCCCGCGCCAAAAATATTCCTGTCGTCGGCGAGATCGAGTTGTTCGCGCAAGCCCTGCGCACACTCAAGCAGCACGTACCTGTATTGGCAATCACCGGTACCAACGGCAAGACCACCACCACCGCGCTCACCGGCCACCTGATCGCAGCCACCGGCAGGACAGTCGGCATTGCCGGCAACATCTCTCCGGCCGCACTCACCGCGCTCATGGATCACCAGGATCGTAATGCTTTGCCGCAAGCCTGGGTGCTGGAACTGTCGAGCTTCCAACTGGAAACCACCTCAACGCTCAACGCCACGGCGGCCACCGTTCTCAATATCTCCGACGATCATCTCGACCGCTACATCGACCTCGACGAATACGCCAGCACCAAGGCGCGCATTCTTCAAGGCGAGGGCGTGCAGATCCTGAATCGTCAGGATGCGCACGTGAAAAGCATGGCGTTTCCGGGTCGCCCATTGATCACGTTCGGCCTTGACGCACCGGCCGATCCGGCGGATTTCGGGTTGCGAGAAAATCGTGGCGCAAACTGGCTGGTACAAGGTGACCGCTACCTGTTGCCGGTAAGCGAGTTACCGATCCCCGGACTTCACAATGCCTCCAACGCGCTGGCGGCATTGGCCCTGTGCGCGGCAATCGGCATCGATGCCGTGACCCTGCTGCCGGCGCTGCGGGCCTTTCGCGGTCTGCCGCACCGCGTCGAGAAAGTTGCCGAGATCGCGGGCGTAACCTACTACGACGACTCGAAGGGCACCAATGTCGGCGCGACGGTTGCGGCCTTGCAAGGATTGGGAGGCGTCGGCTGTAAATCTGTCGTGATTCTCGGGGGAGATGGCAAAGGCCAGAATTTTTCGCCGCTCAAGTCCGCCGTGGCCAAACATGCGCGCGGTGTCGTCCTGATTGGCCGCGACGGGCCGAAGATTCGCGCCGCCATCGACGGCTGCGGCGTCCCCATCTTGAATGCGGAAACGCTGGATGAAGCCGTGGTAGCGGCAGCGGTGCGCGCACAACCCGGCGACGCCGTGCTGCTGTCGCCAGCTTGCGCCAGCTACGACATGTTTCGCCACTATGAACACCGTGCCGAAGTGTTCAGGACAGCGGTGCAAGCGCTGCCGCAAGGAAGCAGGCAATGAATACCACCACGCTGCCACGGCGCTTTGGCTATCCACCGGCAGCATCGACTGCCACGGCAGAGCTCGACCCGTTGCTGCTCTGGCCGGCGCTGGCGCTGTTGCTGACCGGGTTGGTGATGGTTTATTCCGCCTCCATCGCCACGGCGGAAGGCAGCAACTTCACGAGTCACCAACCAGCTTATTTCCTCGTGCGCCACGCGGTCTACCTAACGATCGGCCTGGTGGTGGCGCTGATCGCCTTTCAGGTTCCGCTGCGGTTTTGGCAGCAGATGGCACCGTGGGCGTTTTTCGCCGGCATCGTGCTGCTCGTGGTGGTGTTGCTGCCGATCATCGGGCGCTCGGTGAATGGCGCGCAGCGCTGGATCGGTTTCGGCCCGATCAACCTGCAACCATCGGAACTGATGAAGCTGTTTGCCGTGCTCTACGCGGCCGATTACACCTCACGCAAGCTGGCCGACATGGATAGTTTTCGGCGCGGTTTCGTGCCGATGGCAGCGGTGATGTTGCTG
Organism: uncultured Rhodocyclaceae bacterium; assembly: GCA_903930805.1. Taxonomy (GTDB): domain Bacteria; phylum Pseudomonadota; class Gammaproteobacteria; order Burkholderiales; family Rhodocyclaceae; genus Sulfuricystis. Next base: position 9,492 of record CAIYZZ010000199.1, read on the forward strand.
GTTGGCGGACTCCTGCTGAAGGAGCCCGATTTCGGCGCATTCGTGGTGGTCGCCGCCATCGCCTTCGGCATTCTGTTCCTCGGTGGCATCAACGCCCGCATCTTCGCTCTGCTCGCGGTAGTCGCCGTCATCGGCTTTGCGGCACTCATTTATTTTTCGGAATATCGTCGCCAGCGCATCCTGTTCTTTCTTGATCCATGGCAGGACTCGTTCGGCAAAGGCTACCAGCTATCGCACTCGCTGATCGCCTTCGGGCGCGGCGAATGGCTTGGCGTTGGATTGGGCGCGAGCGTCGAAAAATTGTTTTACCTGCCCGAGGCACATACCGACTTCCTGCTCGCCGTGATCGCCGAGGAACTCGGCTTCGTCGGCGTCGTTGTCGTGGTCGGCCTGTTCGCCCTGCTGGTGCAGCGCTGCTTCGCCGTCGGCCGTCAGGCGCTGCTGCTCGATCGCATCTTCGCGGGTCTGGTGGCGCAGGGTTTCGGTATCTGGTTCGGCCTGCAATCCTTTATCAACATGGGCGTGAACATGGGCCTGCTGCCAACCAAGGGCCTGACGCTACCACTGATGAGCTTCGGCGGTTCCGGCATCGTCGCCAACTGTCTGGCCATCGCGGTACTGCTGCGGGTTGACTACGAAAATCGCCGCCTCATGCGCGGTCTACCCGCATGAAAACCATCGTCATCATGGCGGGCGGCACCGGCGGGCACATTATGCCGGGGCTCGCCGTGGCTGACGAGTTGCAGCATCACGGCTGGAAAGTGGTCTGGATGGGTAATCCCGATGGCATGGAAGCGCGGCTGGTGCCCGAGCACGGTTATGAGATGGCCTGGGTTCGTTTCGGCGCGCTGCGCGGCAAGGGATTCCTGCGCAAGCTTCTGCTACCGCTCAACCTGCTGCGCGGCTTCAAACAAGCCTGGGTGCACTTCACGCGCATCCGGCCGGATGTCGTGCTTGGCATGGGCGGCTTCATCAGTTTTCCCGGTGGCATGATGGCGGCACTCAAAGGTGTCCCGCTGGTGCTGCACGAACAGAACTCGATTGCCGGTTTGGCGAACAGGGTGCTGGCCGGCGTAGCCGATCGGGTACTGACAGGGTTTCCTGAGGTATTGAAAAAAGGCCACTGGATCGGCAATCCCGTCAGGAACGCGGTCGCCGTCCTGCCAGCGCCGACTTTTCGCTATGGCGAACGCTACGGGAAATTACGCCTGCTGGTAGTCGGCGGCAGCCTGGGGGCGCAGGCACTCAACGAGACGGTACCGCAGGCGCTGGCCCTGCTGGGTGAAGACGAGCGGCCTGAGGTCGTCCATCAGGCGGGCGAAAAGCATCTCGATACGCTCCGTGCGGCCTATGCTGCTGCGGGGGTCGAGGCGCACACGGTGGCTTTCATCGAGGACATGGCGGGAGCCTATGCCTGGGCCGATGTGGTGATCTGCCGCGCCGGCGCGCTGACCATTGCTGAACTGGCCGCTGTGGGCGTGGCGAGCATCCTCGTGCCCTTCCCGCATGCTGTTGACGACCACCAGACGTCGAATGCGCGCTTTCTCGTCCATGCTGGTGCGGCCATGCTGCTGCCGCAGGAAGAACTCACGGCAGAACGGCTGGCTCTGATCCGCAACCTGACGCGCCCACAGTTGCTCGAAATGGCCAAAAAGGCACGTGCACTGGCGATGCCGGATGCAACCGTGGCCGTGGCGAAAGTTTGTTCGGAGGTAAGTAAATAATGGCGCCCCACGCTCGCAAAATCGGCTCACTGCCCCCCACAGGGGGCCACCTGCCTCCTTGGGGCGGCCCTGCGGAGGCAATATGAAACACAAAGTGAAACGCATCCACTTCGTTGGGGTCGGCGGCGCCGGCATGAGCGGGATTGCCGAGGTACTGGCCAACCAAGGCTTCGAGGTGAGCGGCTCGGATCTCGCCGCATCGACGACCACGCGCCGTCTGGCCGAAAAGGGCGTGCGCGTCACGATCGGCCACGCCGCAGAAAATTCCTTGGGGGCGGATGCAGTGGTGGTATCGACCGCGGTGAAGGAAGACAACCCGGAGGTAATGGCTGCACGCGCACACCACGTACCCATCGTGCCGCGCGCCCAGATGCTGGCCGAACTGATGCGCCTCAAACAGGGCATCGCCATCGCCGGCACGCACGGCAAGACGACCACGACGAGTCTGGTCGCCAGTTGCCTCGCGGAAGCCGGGCTTGATCCAACCTTCGTCATCGGCGGCCGACTGAATTCGGCGGGTGCCAACGCACGCCTCGGGCAGGGTGACTACCTGGTGGCCGAGGCCGATGAATCCGACGCCTCCTTCCTCTTCCTTTCGCCGGTTATTTCGGTCGTCACCAATATCGACGCCGATCACATGGACACCTACGGTCAGGACTTCGGCCGGCTCAAGCAGGCCTTTGTCGATTTCATTCATCGCCTGCCGTTTTACGGCGTCGCAGTCATGTGCAGCGACGATGCGAATGTGCGCGAGATTCTCCCGGCCATCGCCAAACAAGTGGTGACTTATGGCTACAGCGAGAGCGCGAACATTCGCGCCAGGAATGTGCGCGCCGACGGCGGACGCATGCACTTCGATTGCGTACGCACCAACGGTTCGGTTTCGAGTTTCCCCGTCACGCTCAATCTGCCGGGCGAACATAATGTCAGAAACGCCCTGGCCGCGATTGCCGTGGCGACGGAAGTCGGCGCTAGCGATACGGCCATTCAGAAAGCTCTGGCCGAGTTTCACGGTGTTGGCCGGCGTTTCCAGAATTACGGCGAGATTATCCTCCCCGGTCGGGACGGCAATGCGGCCGGATCATTCACGCTGATCGATGACTACGGCCATCATCCGACCGAAATGGCCGCGACGCTCGCCGCTGCACGCGGTGCCTTTCCCGGCCGGCGCATCGTGCTGGCCTTCCAGCCACATCGCTATACGCGCACGCGCGACTGCTTTGAGGATTTCGTCAAGGTGTTGTCTGCCGCAGACGCCGTGCTGCTGGCCGAAGTCTATGCCGCCGGCGAGCCGCCCATCGTGGCAGCGGACGCGCGTGCGCTGACACGTGCGCTACGCGTCGCAGGCAAGCTTGAGCCTGTATTCGTCGAAGATATCGCGACCATGCCGCAAACCATTCTGGATACCGCACAGGATGGCGACGTAATCATCACCCTCGGCGCCGGATCGATCGGTGGCGTAGCGGGAAAGCTGGTGGCGGCCTGATGGAAATCCGCAGCAACGAACCGATGGCGCAGCATGTCACCTGGCGCGCTGGCGGCAAGGTAGCGTGTGCCTGTTTTCCGCGCGACATCGACGATCTCGCCGCATTCATGAAAACCATGCGGCACGACGAACCACTGCTGATGATCGGTCTTGGCTCCAACCTGCTGATCCGCGATGGCGGCTTCGACGGCACGGTTATCTTCACCCATGGCGCCCTCGATACACTGCGACTGGAAAGTAACGGCACACTCTATGCCGAAGCCGGCGTAGCCTCGCCCAAGGTGGCGCGCTTCGCCGCCAACCACGACCGTTCCGGTGCCGAATTTCTCGCCGGCATTCCCGGCACACTGGGGGGGGCGCTGGCGATGAATGCCGGCTGCCACGGCGGAGAGACATGGTCTTTCGTTGAGCGCGTGCTGATGCTAAACCGGCAGGGCGAACTGTTCGAGCGGACACCGGCGGATTTTGCGATTGCCTATCGCCACGTTGGTCTCAAGGCCGCCACCGACGAGATCTTTGTCGCTGCCTGGTTGCGCTTTCCCGCTGGCGACGGCGCGGCAGCGCGGGTACGCATGAAGGAATTGCTCGATAAGCGCAGCGCGACCCAGCCACTGCAACTGCCGAATGCCGGCTCGGTGTTCCGCAATCCGCCCGGGGACCATGCTGCGCGCCTCATCGAGGCGGCCGGATTGAAAGGGATCGAGGAAGGCGGCGCACGGGTGTCCGAAAAGCATGCGAATTTCATCGTTAATCCGGACGGCAAAGCGACGGCTGCCGCGATAGAAAGCTTAATCGGCCGAGTTCAGGCTGCGGTGCGGGACAAATTTGGCGTGGAGCTGGTGCGCGAGGTGCGCATCCTCGGGGCAAGAACTTGAAAGCAAACGACTTCGGCAAGGTAGCAGTGTTGCTGGGCGGATCATCCGCTGAGCGCGAGATTTCGCTGATTTCCGGCGCAGCGGTGCTGGCTGCGTTGAAAGAGGCGGGCGTCGACGCGTTTGCCTTCGATCCGGCCAAGCAACCAATCTGGACACTAGCCGGCATGAACGTGCAGCGCGTCTTCAGCATCCTGCATGGTGGCGCCGGTGAAGATGGTACGGTGCAAGGTGCGCTCGACCTGATGGGCATTCCCTATACCGGTAGCGGCGTGCTGGCCTCGGCGCTGTCGATGGACAAGATTCGCACCAAGTGGATATGGCAGGCAGCCGGTGTGCCAACGCCACGTTCGCGCCGCGTACAAGCGGCAACAGAAGCTGCGGCAGTCATCGCAGAACTTGGGCTGCCGCTGATCGTCAAGCCGGTGCGCGAAGGTTCCTCGATCGGCGTCACCAAGGTGGCAACACCCGATGAATTTGCCGGCGCCTTTGCCACCGCACAGACATCGGCCACTGGTCATGTCGAAGAGGTGATGGCCGAAGAATTTGTCGCCGGCATAGAACTCACTGCCGCCGTACTGGGGCACGAGACACTACCCCTGGTGAGGATCGACGCGCCCGAGGGCTGCTACGACTACCAGAACAAATACTTCACCGATGCCGTGCACTACCACTGCCCATCCGGCTTGCCCGCCGATATCGAAGCGCAGATCGGCAAGACAGTTCTCGCGGCCTTCGCTGCCCTCGGTTGTCGGGGCTGGGGCCGCGCCGACCTGATCCTGCGCGCCGACGGCAGCTACAGCCTGCTCGAAATGAACACGGCCCCCGGCATGACCGGCCATTCGCTGGTGCCCATGGCGGCACATGCCGCCGGCATTGCCTTCAACGACCTGGTACTAAGGATTCTGGTGGAGGCGCGCTGTGGCTAAACCTCGTGCCAACAGGAACAATGCCCGCAACCAGGTGGAAATTGAGCCAAGCGGACTCTGGCACCAGCCGGCCTTGATGAACCTGCTGGCCGATGTATTGATCGTCCTGGCAGGAGCAACCCTGGCCTGGTCAGCACTGACGGCCTTGCAACGTCTGCCGGTATTTCCCTTACGCGAACTGGTACTGACATCCGCGCCTGGCCAGGTTTCTCCGGATCAACTGGAACACGCGGCACGCACCGCTGTGGTTGGTAATTTCTTTACCGTCGATCTCGATGCCGCCCGCACCGCCTTTGAGAAACTGCCCTGGGTGCGCAAGGCCGCCGTGCGCCGCCAGTGGCCGGAGGGTCTCAGTCTGGCGTTGGAGGAACATGAGGCTGTCGCGCGCTGGCGTCATCTCAATGGTGAATTGGGTCTGGTCAACGCCCAAGGTGAGGTATTCGTTGCCGAGCGGCCCGAGGGTGCGCCCGCACTTCCGCAACTCACCGGCCCCGAGGGTAGCGCGCCCGAACTCTTGCAGCGCTATGGTGAATTCAGTGCAGCGCTGACGGGCATTGGTCGGCGCGTTACGGTCGTGTCCCTGTCGCCGCGCCGCGCCTGGCAACTCAAGCTCGATGACGGCGCGGCAATTCAGCTCGGCCGCGATCAGGAACATGCGCCCCTGACCGAACGCCTGCTGCGCTTCACCACCCATTACGATGCACTGAAGCAGCGACTGGGAACTTTGCACGTCGCCGATATGCGCTACCCGAACGGTTTTGCGCTGGTGGGCGCGGCGCGGTCAGCGCGCACAGAAACGGCAGGACGGAAGTCATGAGCAAGGAAAAGAATCGCGACCTGATCGTCGGCCTCGACATCGGCACCTCGAAAATTGTTGCCATCGTCGCCGAAATGAACCCGGAAGGCCAGCTCGCCATCCTCGGCATCGGCACCCAGGACACCCAGGAATCGCGCGGCCTGAAAAAAGGCGTGGTCGTCAATATCGAAGCGACGGTGAACAGCATCTCCAAGGCCATCGCCGAAGTGGAAATGATGGCCGGCTGCAAGGTACGCGAGGTATACACAGGGATAGCGGGAAGCCATATCAAGAGCAAGGATTCCAACGGCATGGCGGTGGTGCGCGACAAGGAGGTAACGCAGTACGATATCGCCCGCGCCATCGAAGCCGCCAACGCCACGCCGATCTCGGCTGACGATCAGATTCTGCACACGCTGGTGCAGGAATTCATCGTTGATGGCCAGGATGGCGTCAAGGACCCGATCGGCATGGATGCCAAGCGGCTCGAGGTGAAGGTGCACCTCGTCACCGGTGCCGTCACCGCAGTGCAGAACATCGTCAAGTGCGTACGCCGCTGCGGGCTGGAGGTGGTCGATCTGGTACTGCAACCCTTGGCAGCAGGCAACGCCGTGCTGACCGACGACGAAAAGGATGTGGGCGTGTGTCTGGTCGACATCGGTGGCGGCACCACCGACATCGCCGTGTTCAGCCAGGGTGCGATCCGCCACACCGCCGTGATCCCCATCGCCGGCGACCAGATTACCAACGACATTGCCATCGCGCTGCGCACCTCGACGCAGGACGCCGAAGAAATCAAGTTGCGCTATGGTGTCGCCTTACAGCAGTTGGCAGACCCGGAAGAGATGCTCGAGGTACCGGGCGTCGGCGAACGGCCGGCAACCAGCCTGTCGCGCCAGACGCTGGCGGGCTTCACCCAGCCACGCGTCGAAGAGATTTTCCAGAAGGTGCAGGATGAACTGGCGCGGAGCGGTTACGCACGCCTGCTGCGCGCCGGCATCGTGCTGACCGGTGGCACCGCGCAGATGCCGGGGATGACGGAGCTCGGCGAGGAAATATTCCACAACACAGTCAAGGTCGGCATGCCGCACTACGCTGGCAATCTGCGCGACTACGTAAAGAATCCCCGCTATGCGACCGCCATGGGCTTGCTGCTTGACGGCGTGGCACAACGGCAGCGAGGTATCAAGGAACAACCCATGAACTGGGGGCAAGTGCTGGCGCGCATGCGTGCCTGGTTTGCACGAAATCTTTAACTTTCTGCAACACATTTACTGCAACAAAAGGAGAGGCGAAAATGTTCGAAATCATCGATAGGGATCCCAACGCTACCATCATCAAGGTGGTCGGTGTCGGCGGCGCCGGCGGCAATGCCGTCGAACACATGATCAAGGAAGGTGTCGGCGGCGTGGAGTTCATCTGCTGCAATACTGATGCCCAAGCACTCAAGCAGTCGTCAGCCGGCGTCAAGTTGCAACTCGGCCCCGGCTTGGGTGCGGGTGGCAAACCTGAGCGGGCGCGCGAACACGCACAAGGCGAGCGCGAGAAAATAGCCGCGGCCCTCACGGGGGCACACATGTGTTTCATCACCGCCGGCATGGGCGGCGGCACCGGCACGGGTGCTGCACCCGTCATCGCGGCAGTAGCGCGCGAACTGGGCATTCTGACAGTGGCCGTAGTGACCAAGCCCTTCGTCTTCGAGGGTCGCCGCAGCAAGCTGGCTGAAGAAGGATTGGCAGAATTGCAACAACATGTCGATTCGCTGATCGTCATCCTCAACGAAAAGTTGATGGACGTGCTGGGCGAGGATGTCGCTATGCTCGAAGCCTTCCGGGCAGCCGACAATGTGTTGAAAAACGCCGTGGGCGGCATCGCCGAGATCATCAACGTGCCCGGTTTGGTGAACGTCGACTTCGAGGACGTGCGCACCGTCATGGGTGAAATGGGCAA
>CAIYZZ010000200.1 GCA_903930805.1 uncultured Rhodocyclaceae bacterium
CGTCTCCATGAGCCGCCCCAAAAAGACAGAAAACTACACAAATCAAGGCACTGTGAACAGCCCCCTTGTAACTCATTGAGCGTAAACGACTATTTCGATCGTTCACGACAATGGCATTTGCATTTTGATACGATTGCCCTGTCGAAACGCCGCACATCCTCGCCTAGTTGGCCTTCACCGCCGCTTTCGAGATTGGGGAAGGGGGATTGTCCCGCCACCCGTTCAAATATGCGCCTGTAGGCTTCTTGCGCGTCGTGATTGGGTATTCGGTCGATGTTCTCCCATGCTTCCGCAAGATCAGGCCATGTCAGGAGTTGGAAACGATTGGCGAAACCGCTATCCAGCGCACCGCCAATACCGCCATTTGTGAGGTAATCGACCAAGCGACCCGGCTGGATACCGCCAAGAACGGACAGGCAGACATTCTCAACGTAGCGCTTCCCTCGGCCAATACGGTCGAAAGCAAATCTTCCGTCACCGTTCCATCCGGTCAGCAGGAACGAATGCAATTCCTCATTACCCGTTTTGCTCGCCATCATCAGCAGGCCATAGAGTTCGTCAGAAAAGGCCAGCACACCATCGGGGTTGCCGATCATCACCTCGCCCAAGGCTTCGAGCGAAAAGTTATTGACAACATAGCGGCGGGGGATTGGCTCCTCTGGATCGGACTGTAACTTGGGGACGACCTCTGCCGCCTGATCCTTCTTGAGCTTTGCCATTGCCGCTGACTTCGCGGCACTGTTGAGCATGTCAATGCGCCCTTTCTCCGCTTCCCATAGGGCAATCTCCATCAGGTGGTCATGGTGGGCCTTATGCTCAAGATCATGCAGCGGTTTCATGACAATGCTGAGTGCAGGGGACTTCTTGTAACCGGGAGGGGCAACCACCATGCCCCAGAGATTGGGCACCACCGTCCAGGGATCGTTTTGCATCGGCCTGATCCGTACTCGCCGCCCCACGGCACTCGACAAGGCGGTGACTGCGCCGATGGCAGCAATGTCGGGAGGAAGCTGCAAGCGTTCGGAAACATCGGCAATCCACGGCCAGATTGATTTAGGCAACAGATCAAGGTCGAAATTCGGAACGGGAGGCAGATCGGGCAATGGATGCGGATCGGGCCAGTCGTCGCCACCAACGGGGCCAAACATTCCCGTTACATTAGGCGCAGGATCAATCGACGGCGGATAACGCGAAACCGATGCCGCGATACGTGCCACTTCGCGCTCATCAAGAGGGGGCTGGCACCTCGACTGGTTTTCGATTTGCAGTGCCCCCTCGATTGCTTGCTGCGACATGCCACGCGCCCGCATTGAACCTGCAAGCGTCATTAGCGTGGCGTTACGTCCGCCCTCGGTGATAGGCGCTCCCGTTGTTGATGATGCGGCCCTCGTCGCCTTTGACGCGTCGCCATGACGAGGAAGCAGCACCTTTTCAATAAACGATACCAAGTCGCCGATTTGGTCATTGCGGACGGCATCGCCGGTCACGGTGAAGTAGCGCGCGCCTGCATACGCCTCAATGCCGGTGCCGTTGCTACCGAGTGGGTGAAACTCCCCACCAAAGCCGATAGCATGCAACCCCTTGCCTGATGGCGACCGCTCGACGTAGCCGGGTAAAGAGTCCGCAATGTATTGCAGCCCGTTTTCCTCGATTTTGTCTAGGTCGATGCCTTGCCAACGGTCGCCGGTTTCATCCGGCCCGAGTGCGAAGCCAATGCCGTCAAAGCCGCCCGCCTGCAATTTCTGCACAGCATCGCCGAAAGTGGCAAATCGGGAGACATCTCCCGGGGTGTCGGTTTCTCCCCGAGGTGCTCCATCAATGTAGTACGGTACTTTCCTTCGATGCACAAGCCATCGCTTCGCCCGTTTCATCGAATCAGGCAAGGATGGAAACGGGGATGTTGTGGCTTTTGGTGCCAACAGCCAGTTGGGGAATTGGGGGGCGTTCATATCGTTCCCCTTTCCACCCGCTCGGCTTTCACCGCTGCGACGAATTCTTCGATGCTTGCAATCTCGACGGGGATCATTCCTGGTATCCCTTTCAAATCGAGCCATGCGTCGGCAATGGCATCCTCGATGATAAAGCGGAGCTCGCGAGCATCCTTCAAGCGCCAGACGTTGTTTTTCAGCTCCAATGACAGCAGGTTACGGCCTAGCCAAACGTGTGCACTTTTGTGGAGTTTCCATCCAGTTGGTATCGACACGAGATAGAGGTTCATATCTGCGCGGATGCTGGCTTCAATTGGTTCAATCGATTTCAAAACGGCGGTATCATTGCGCTTGTCGGGGGCGCTCTCAAATGCTGTTTGGTTTGGGGGCGTTTTCATTTAGTGCCCTCCCAAACGATGCGACGCTAGCCAGTGGTCGAAGGCGTCCAAGTCAATCAGCACTTTCGCGCCAACTTGCAGCCATACGCCAGCAGGGCCGGTGCCGTTACCCTTGATGATGTCGCCGCGTGAATTTTTGCGGTCGTGCGCTTTGAATTTCAAATCACGTAGTGCGGCAGGCGTGAATATTGGGCGAAGCTCGGCGGCTTGATTGATGGTGGCGAACCGAACGGCGGCAGGCGGCGCCATCGTCGGGGGAATTGCCGGTGGTGCAACTGCAATTGAAGTGTTCATGTCAGTGGTTTCCATTTATCCCGATGCTCTGGTATGGAACTCCACTGTGATTCGGCAACAATGGAACGTCAGCAGTTTTGCTATACAACAATCCTCCGCTATATCTTATGCGTAGCAAGGGGTTGCAGCTATCTCTCCGTTCGGCAGGATTGCTGCCGAAATGCACTTGCCTAATTTGCCTAACTTGCCGACCCCGTTGGCGGCGTCCAATTTTGCAAGACATGCCGGTAAATGTATTCAGCAGTCGGGTTAATACCGCTTTTCGTTACCACATTCTTTTCCTTGCACCATTTTGCAAGGTCGTCCTTGATATTGTTCTTCGTGGGATTCGCCCCTGCTTCTCTGAGTAACTTCCAGTGTCTTGTAGCCTCAGCCTGAACGAGTAGCATCCAATTAATTGTTTCGAGTTTTTTAATAGCCGCCGTCCCGCCAGCGCCGACTATTGGTGCATCGCCAAAGGCCTTTTTTATCCACGAGGTGTCAAAAAACCTAGCCAGTTCGCGCTTTTTAAGTCGATAGTGCTCATTGACTTCTTCCCATCGTTCGC
>CAIYZZ010000201.1 GCA_903930805.1 uncultured Rhodocyclaceae bacterium
ACCAGGCAAGATAGCTCGCCATCCGTTCAAGATGTTCGATCTTTTTCTGGATCAGCCTTTGATGTTGCGTCACAGGCGAAGTCCCTCTGTTTTTGCAATGCAAGCGATTGGCCGTTGGTCGTCTGGTGTTGCGACGACAAGGTCGACGTGAAGGTCGACAGCATCCTCTATACTGATCTTGCAGCGTAATTCGCCCTGAAAATCGGGGTGCCCGGTTTCCACAAAGAGGTCGATGTCACCACCGCGTCGGCTATCGTCGGTGCGCGAACCAAACAGCCATATCTTGGCATCGGAGGAGATTTCCCTTGCGATGATCGACTTGATGATCTCAGTTTGTTTGGTGCTTAAACGCATGGCTTTGATTCTAATTGATGGTTGCCGTCCCGCCAGCGCCGACTTTCGTCAAAGCGCATCGGCGAACTCGTCGCGGGCATGGTTGAAGAAAGCAAAACCGAGCAGGGTAGTGGCGATGCCGATGATGAGGGCGGCAAACCATGCGGACCAAGAGACCGACTGACCCAACGCGGCGGCACGCGTCGCCTCGATAACTGCGCCGAGGGGGTTGAGTGCGTAAATCGGCTGCAAAAAGGCGGGAACGGCGCTGGCCGGGTAGAACACCGGCGAGAGGAACAGCAACATCTGCACGAACAGCGGCACGATCTGGGTCATATCCTTGATGAATACACCCCAGGCGGCGAGAAACCACGACAGCCCGACGGCCAGCAACAGTACCGGGGCAAGCAGTAGGGGGAAGAGCAGGAGGCTGGCGGAAAGGTGACCAGTCCAGGCCAGAGCAGCCGCCAGAATCAGCAGGTTGAAGGCGGCATGCACCAGCCCGGCACCCATGGGCACGAGTGGCAAAATTTCCACGGGGAAGATTATCTTTTTGACGTAAGCCGGATAAGCGCGCACCGCCGTTGGCGCGCGTGAAACGGTTTCGCCGAAGAGGTTGAAGACAATCAGGCCCGAGTAAAGCATCAGCCAGAAGGGCATGCCTTCGGTCTGCTCCGGCCAGCGCGCCTGGAAGATGTGCCCAAAGACGAGCGCGAAGATGGCCAGCATCAACAGCGGGCTGAGGAATATCCACAGTACGCCGAACATCGCGCCGCGATAGCGCAACAGGACATCGCGTTTGACGAGTTGCCCCAGCAGATAGCGGTGGCGATACAGGGTACCGAGAACTTTAAGCGGGTTCAGCGCAGCATCTCCGGATTGATGACCGCCCGCAGCACCGTCTGTTCCTGCCCCTCGCGGCTGCGGGTGGAAAACCACCAGACGCCGCCCTTCTTCACGCTCCAGCCGGCTTCCGTGCCGGAGAGCAGCAGGGCGGCCAACTGGCCGAGCGATGGCTGGTGCCCCACCAGCAGAATGGCACCGGCGCGTGTCGGCCAACCGGATGCTGCGATCAGGTCGGCAGCGTCCGCGCCGGTGCCGATCTTGGGTTCGACCTCGAATGGCAGGGCCAGCGTATGAGCCGTCTGCTGGGTGCGTACGGCCGGGCTGACCAGCACCTTCATTTTTTTCGGCAGGCGCGGTTGCAGCCATTTGGCAATGTCGCGCGCCTGCTTCTCGCCGCGTGCGGTGAGGCGGCGTTTGGCGTCGGGCAGGCCGGGGCCGCAGTCTTCGGCTTCGGTGTGCCGCCAGAGGATCAAATCCATTGTGCTCCCTCTCATATGGGTCGGACGTCGAATTTTGGCAGACGAAGTTTGCCGAGATGTTTCAATCCGACCGGTACGGATGAGAGAAGTTTTTGGTGGCGGGGGCCATGCCAGCCGCCGATGAGGGTGACGGCTTCGCGCAGGCGGGGATCATCGTCGGCGCAATTCATCAACAGTTCGCCGGCGTTGGCGAGGTCGTTGATCTGTCCCAGTGTGTCTTGCAGGCTGGCCAGTTGGGCGAGCATGCGGCGCATGGCCTTGGCCGACGTGAGCGGAGTAAAAAATTCGAGGGCGTAGCGCAGTCGCTTGATGCCGATGCGCAGGGCGTGGAGTGACGGCGGATTTGCAATGTTGGCGTTAGCGGCCAGCAAAAGCACTTTCTTGCGCAGACGGTGCAGACGGCTTTCGGCAAATTCGATCAGGGTAAATATCATCTCCGCCGTCTCACCACCGCCGACTTTTTCTTGTTCATGTAGGGTGGCCAGCGCCTGAAGGACGATGCTGCCATAGCGTGGCGAACGCAGAAAACGCAGGGCGCCCTGGCGCGTGTCGAAGCCCCGTTCGGTGATGATGCCGACAAGTGCTGCCAGACGGGGCTCGTCGGGCAGGGCCTGCAAAACCGGTTCGGCGATCTCGGCCAGCAAGACGTCGAGGTCGCGGGCACGACCGAGTACCGCCATCAGTTCGCGCAGGGGGGGCAGCAGTGGTACGGCAAAATCGGCGGGCAGGAGGGGGCCGAAGAGGCGCAGTGCAGCGCGCAGCCGACGCGTGGCGACGCGCATCTGGTGGATATATTCAGGATCTTCGCTGGCTAGAGCGCCGAGATGGTTCTGCTGCAGGTGATCGAGGCAGGAGAGCGCAATTGCCTGGAAAGCTGCGGCGGGGGCCGCCGTGGCATCGAGGGGAATTGGCTCCGCCTTGACGGGGGCAGCGGGCGTTTGCTTGAACAGGCGATAACCGCGGTCGGCTTTGGACAGGGTCGCAGGTGCCAGCGGGATGCGCTCGGCAAGCGTGCGCGCGAGGTTGAACAGTTGTGCCTCGTGGCCCTCAATCAGTTCAATTTCGACCTCGGAAATGGCCTCGCGCCGCCCGCCGGCGGCAATCCAGCCGCGGTCGAGCATCAGGGCAATGCGTGTGTCGGGCGTTGGCTCAAAAAACCAGGTGATGCGCAGAAAATTTGTTTCAAAGATCGGCGCGATGCGCGTCTTGATCTTGGGGCGCTCCAGCCAGGTGCGCACTGCGTCAGCATCGATGGGCGAAAAATCGAAATGCCCAATGTAGGGTGTCTCCCACTCCGGCCGCGCGGAAAGCCCGCCCGCCGACTTGCCCGCGCATTTGACTGTTTGCAGCCAGAGCTTGCCCTGTGCCCGCAGGCGCAGGCCGATGCCGCGCTGGCGCAGTTCAAGCTCGGGCGTGTCGTAGTACAGGTTGACCAAGCGGAACGATTGCTTGCTCTTCGCCTGCTTGAGCAGCGGGTGACGCAGAAAGTTACTCTGGGCGTCTTCCGCCAGTGCCAGTTTTAGTTCGATTTCTTGAGCCATGGGAGCGAAGATACTACAGCAGCGCGCGACTTACTCGTGACGCAGGGCTTCAATCGGTGACATGCGCGCGGCTTGGCGCGCCGGGTAAAAACCGAAAAAGATGCCGATCATGGCGGCAAAGCTGACGGCCAGCGCCGTGGCGAAAGCCGAAAGTTTGATCGGCCAGCCGGCGAGTTCGCCGATCAGTTGCGCACCGGCGCTGCCCAGCAGTACGCCGATCAGCCCGCCGATCAACGAGAGCGTGATGGCTTCGATGAGAAACTGCTGCAGGATATCGCCGGCGCGCGCGCCGACCGCCCGGCGCAGGCCAATCTCGCGGGTGCGCTCGGTGACCGATACCAGCATGATGTTCATGATGCCGATGCCACCCACCAGCAGCGATACCGAGGCGACTGCGGCCAGCAGCATGGCGAGCACGCGCGACGAGTCTTCCTGGGCCTGGAGGATTTCCGAAAGGTTGCGCACGTTGAAGTCGTCGTCCTGGCCCGGTTGCAGGCGGTGGCGCTGCCGCAGCAGCTCGCGCATCTTTTCTTCCGCTTCCTTGATTTCCACGCCCTGCCTGACCTTGACGGTGAATGAGCCCACCGAGCGCGATTTCGCCAGTGCGGTGGCGCCGAGCACGCGTTTGCGCGCGGTGGAAATCGGCAGCAGCACGACGTCGTCCTGATCCTGGCCCGACATGCTCTGTCCCTTCCTTTCGAGCACGCCGATGACCGTCAGCGGCACCTTGCGGATGCGGATCACCTGGTCGATGGGGCTGGCGTCGCCGAACAGGCTGGTGGCGACGGTCACGCCGATGACGGCCACTTTCGCCGCGCTGTTGACTTCGGCCTGCTCGATGCCGCGACCCTCGACGATCTGCCATTCACGCGCCTCGAAATATTCGGGCGTCACGCCATAACACGTCGTCGACCAGTTGGCATTTCCCGAGACTACCTGGCCGCTGCCGCGCAAGGCCGGGGCGGCAGTCTGAATTTCGTCAGGCAGTTCCCGGGAGATGGCATAGGCATCGTCCTCGCTGATCGTCTGCATCGATCCGGCGCCGCTGCGGGCACCGGTGTAGGTCGCCGACGCCGAGAAGACGATGATCAGGTTCGCGCCCAGGCTGCGGATCTGCGCCTCGATCTTGGCTTGCGCGCCGCTGCCCACGGCGATCATGACAATCACCGCGCCGACCCCGATGATGATGCCCAGCATGGTCAGGGCCGAGCGCAGCTTGTTGACGCGCAGGGCGTTCAGGGCGATCCGCAGGGTGGCGAGGAAACTCATGCTGCTGTAATGCTGCCGGGCAGGGAAGCCAGCGCCTCGGTGGCGTCACGCGGCGGGTTGGCGCGATCCTCGACGACCAGGCCGTCGCGGAAGCTGATGATCCTGCCGGCAAACTCGGCGATATCGCGCTCATGGGTGACGAGCACGACTGTCAGCCCGGTGCGGTTCAGGCCCTGCAACAGCGCCATGATTTCCACGCTGGTGCGCGAGTCGAGCGCACCGGTCGGCTCGTCGGCGAGCAGCAGCAGTGGGTCGTTGACCAGCGCGCGGGCGATGGCGACCCGCTGCTGCTGGCCGCCGGACAGCTGCGAGGGCTGGTGATCCATGCGCTCGGCCAGGCCGACCTGGCCCAGCCGCTGCCCGGCGCGCTGCTGCCGTTCGCACTGCGCCATGCCGCTGTAGAGCAGGGGCAGCGCTACGTTGTCGAGTGCCGAGGTACGCGCCAGCAGGTTGAAGTGCTGGAAGACGAAACCGATCTTGCGGTTGCGCACGTGGGCCAGTCGGTCGTCGGAGAGATGGGCGACTTCTTCGCCGCCCAGCCAGTACTCGCCCGTGGTGGGACGATCCAGGCAGCCGAGCAGGTTCATGAACGTCGACTTGCCGGAGCCGGAGGGCCCCATGATGGCGACGAATTCGCCCGTCGCGATGCTCAGGGAAACGCCACGGAGCGCCGCCACGACGGTGCTCCCCATGACGTATTCCTTGGTGAAGGACTGGGCGCGTATCAGGGGTTCCGGCATGGTCGCGGCCGCGTCAGAACATGCGGAGCCCGCCCGGCGCCGCAGGTTTGTTGGCTGCGCTCGCAATGCCGACGATCACTTCCGTGCCCGGGGCGAGTTCGGACTCCAGCAGTTCGGTCTGGTTGCCGTCGTTGATGCCGGTCTTGACCGCGACGGCCTTCGGCCTGCCGTCGGCATCGACCACCCAGAGCTTGCCCATGCCCGCGCCGCCGCCCTTGCCACCCGTGCCACCTGGGCCGCCCCTGCCCATGCCGCCACCCGGGCCCGGTTGTCCGGGTTGCCGTTCCGCCGGCGTCGACTTTTCGTCGGGGTTGCCGGCGGGGCGGAAGCGCAGGGCGGCATTGGGAACCCGGAGCACCTGTTCCTTGTAGGCCGTGACGATGCGCACATTGGCGGTCATGCCCGGCAACAGGGAAAGATCGGCATTGTTCGCCGAGATGACGACGGTGTAGGTGACGACATTGGATTCGACCTTGGCCGCCTTGCGCACCTGCTTGACCGCGCCGGCGAAACTGCGCCCGGGGAAGGCATCAACGGTGAAGCTCGCCTTCTGTCCGAGCCGGATGCGGCCGACGTCGGCCTCGTCGATGGAGGTTTCCACCTGCATGTCGGTGAGGTTCTGGGCAATGACGAAAAGTTCCGGCGCCTGGAGGGATGCCGCCACGGTCTGACCGCGGTCGACGCTGCGCTTGACGACGACGCCATCCACCGGCGAACGGATTTCCGTGCGGCCGAGGTCGACCCGGGCCTGCGCCAGCTGGGCCTGGCGCTGCCTGACGACGGCCGCGCCGTTCTGGGCCTGGGCGCGGGCGACTTCGAGCTGCGCCTTGGCCGTATCCAGTGCCGACTCGGCCTTGTCGAGTTCGGAGGAACTGATGAAATTCTTTACGACCAGCGTTTTTTTGCGTGCGTAGTCGCGTTGGGCTTCGCGCAGGATGGATTCGACGCGGAGCAGGTCGGCACGCTGCGTCAGTGCCGTGGCGCGAACAGCTTCAAGATCGGCCTCGGCCTGGCGGACCTTCTGCTCGAAAATTTCTGGGTCGATGCGGGCAATTAACTGCGTGGCTTTCACCTCGCTGTTGAAGTCCGCAAAAATCTCCTTGAGCTGCCCGGAGACTTGCGAACCGACCTGCACCGAAACCACCGGGTTGAGGGTGCCCGTGGCGGCAACCGTGGCAGTCAAAGGCCCGTTCTCGCATTTCGCGAGCTTGTATTTGGGGGAGTCCGGCGGCGCAAGGAAGAACCGATATCCGCCGTAACCCAGACCCGCGAGGAAGATGACAGTAAAGCCGGTGAGCGCAATGCGACGTGAATTCATGCGCCGATTCTAGCTGAAGCCCCTCACGTAAAAAATTGTTGCCGTCCCGCCAGCGCCGACTTTTACAGAGAGTTACTTTTCATAATCCGTACAGCACGTCACCTGGACGCGCCGTCGGCAGGTTTTTCTTTGCGGTAATTTCGACCACACTGTAGCGCGGCTGCACGTTTCTGACGATCACCCCTGCGACCGGTATGCGCTCACTCGCGAGCACATCGCCGGTGGCTGTGGCGGCGGGTGTTGTCGCCGTCTGCGTAAGCACCAGTTCCATGCCGGGCTCGATGCCGCTGTCGCTGCCGACATCGATATGCAGTTGGCTTCCCTCCACCCGCATCACCCGCGCCGAAAACGGCAAGCAGCCGATGGTGTTTTCTGCCCAGGGGCCAATCTCGCCGAGCAGTGCGTAGTAGGCCTCGCCCAGGCGTGATTCGGCAAAGCTTCGGCTGCCCGGTGTCAGGGTTTTGGGCATTTGCCAGCTGAAATTCACCTGCTGCGCAAATTCGCGCCGCGCCAGCATTTCGCCGCTGATGCCGTCGTAGATATAGGCCTCTACCACCATCTGGCGCTCGGGAATCAAGAGCGCCTTCTTGGCCGTGCCAAAATCCCTGAATACGCCGGCAATCACATATTGTGCGCGGGCCTGGCTGGCCCACTGGGTCAGGAGCGGCACGCCCTGCTTGCTGCGCTCGGGCTCGGGCGCAGCATCGACCGAGGTAAATGGAATCCGGGATGGGGCCGGGGCAGAGAGCAGCCGGCCGTGGCGATTGATCAGGCGCGTGAGCTCTTCCGCCGTCGTTTGCGGCCAACCCATGTATTCGCCCTGGCGAATCTGCTCGGGGTAACGCAGCGGGAAGGTCGTTATCAATACCTTGCGCAGCGGCCGCTCGGCGCACATTGCCGGTTGGCCAGGTTCTGCGAGGCGTACTTCAGCCGTGAGGTACAGACGATCCTTGCGGACATATTCCGTAAGGATGCGCGCATCCAGTGCGCGCCCCTGGGGCGTGAGCGTGGTGCTCTCATGAGTCCCCGTTGGGGTTGCCGTCGTCGTCACCTGCAGCAGGCTGCCCCCCTGCTCGACGGCCTGCGCCTTGGCACGGCGCAGCGCCGTCAGGCGCGCCAGTGTCATGTCGTCGTTGACGATCGGCGCTTCGGCTTCGGCAACCACGTCGAGTGCGACTGCGGCGGAACACCACAGCGCGGCCAGCAGGCCGCCGAACCGGCCGCGTCTCAAGGCTTGCTGCTCCAGCCCAGGCTGGCGCCGCTGGCCGGGGCGCAGCCCACGCCCGTGCAGACTGCGGGTGCGGGTAAGCAGCCGCCTTCGCCACAATCGGCCGATGGCTTTGGTGGTTGCGGGCAATTACCCTCTGCCAGGCATTGGCGAAAATCTGGCGGCAATTCGGCCTCGACCCGGGCCTGGTAGCTGCCATCCGGTAACTGGGTGACCTCGAGCACGCGTGCGCCGCGTACGAAGGCATCGATATGCACGCGCACGTAGTCGTTCTGGCTGGCGAAGGCGCTGATTGTCGTCGAACCGGAAAGCCGGAAGCCATACACCTGTTCGGCAAGATTGCGGAAGGCGTCGACTTTGGCCGCACGCATGGCCAGCAGCTTCTGCTGGGTCTGGTTGTATTGGCCGTATTGCTGGTTGCTCAAAGTGCCATGGCCGATTGCACTGATGATGATCGGTTTGGTTGGCGGCGCCGGCGGGGGTAATGCACAGGCGCCGAGCATGACAGCGGCGATGGTCAGAGCTTGCAAAAGGGCGTACTTTGATCTCATGTGGTCACCACGGATAGCGCCGCCAGCAAGGCTGGGCGGGATGCCGTTAAGGTAGCGCCACCGGCAGTTTCACTGCGCGTCGAATAAAGCCGCATTTCGCCACGATATTGCCCGCAAAAGCAAACGGCTCGGGATTACTCCCGAGCCGCCGTTCCGCCAGCGCCGACTTTTGTTAAGTCGAGCCTGACCCCTTTAAATTGCTTTAAATTGTGGTTTAGTTTCCAGCACCAATGCCGATGAAAGTGGCTGTGCCGGTAGGTGTGTAGCCAGTCAGCGACAATGTGCAGGTGTATTCATTCCCGTTAGTTGTTGTTGCAACGCTGGCTACGCTGTAGCCTGCGGGAAGACCGCCTTGCATAATGCTACCTACCAGATTGCAATCGGAAATCTTGACACATTTATTGGGTGTGACAGCATTGTTCGTTACTGCGCAACCTGCGTAATTTACTGACATGGCAGAAGCGGCTGCCCCTTTGACACCCTGGAATGCAGCCTCGTTGGCATCGCCGCTCAAATTAATAAACTTCGGCAACGCAGTCGCTGCCAAAATTCCTAGGATCACGATCACGACGACCAGTTCGATCAGGGTAAAGCCTTGTTGGGTTTGGGTGGGTTTCATGTTTGCGTTCTCCTGAGTGAATGGTCAAAGTGTAACAAATTCAACAGCCCGTGGTTGCGACTGAGATCACGGGGGCGGTAATTATGATGCCGGACAGGGTGGCCGGTTCATAGGTGATGCGGCAGTTCGGGACGGTGCCACCAGCAATGTCGAGACAGAGGGCGCCTGCCGCACAGCCGGCACCGCCAGCACTCACGCCATCGGCGGTGAGGTTGATATCGGTGGCGGCCAGGATGCCGTCGGTGGTAGCGGCCGGATAGCGATTGATGATTTCGACGGACTTGCCGTCCATATTGACTCTTGGTGGCACAGCCTGGCAGTTGGCGGCGGGCAGGGTGCTGGCAACGGCGGCGAGGTCGAGCTCGCAACGCGAACGTGCCAAGGCTGAAGCAGAGCGCATCGAACCGTAGATGGCGTTGGTCTTGGCGATACGGGCGTCGCGCTGGGCGTCGATCAGCCGCGGCAACGCCACCGCCGCCAGGATGGCGATGATGGTGATGACGATGATCAACTCGATCAGGGTGAAGCCCTGAGCGCGGTGACGTAGGCAGGGATGCTCGACGTTTCTCACGGAATGCAGACTAGCACGGCGTCTTGGTTATGGTGTTAGGCAAGCATCGGCATATTTACCGCTTACTTGAGCGGCTCAAGCCTCAGCCTGACGCTGCGTCAGCGTGTGTCGGCGTGGCCCATGAAGCGCCAGTCGAGGCGCGTCCGCCCGCCGCCAGCTTGATGCCGAGGTTGATATTACGTGCGATGAGGTCGACTTCCAGGTGAACCTGTAAAACTATTTCTTCATCGCCACCTTGCCCAGATCCCACAGCGGCAAGAAGATGCCCAAGGCCAGTACCAGCACCATCGCGCCGAGCATGACGATGAGGATTGGCTCGATCTGCTGCGCCAAGGTCTTGAGCTCGTATTCGACCTCGCTCTGATACATCGAGGAGATTTCTTCCATCATTTCGTCAAGCGAGCCGGATTCTTCGCCGACGGCGATCATCTGGAGCACGACGGGCGTAAAAGCTTGAGCGGTGATGGCGGCGCGCAGCACGGATTCGCCGCGCTCGACCTGATCGCGCATCTTGTCGACCTTGTCGGCGATGTACTCGTTATCGACGGTCTGCGCCACGGTGGTGAGTGCCTGAATGACTGGCACGCCTGAACGCGAGGCGAGCGCAAAGCTGCGGGCAAAACGGGCGAGAGTAGCCTTCTGCACAATCTTTCCGGCAATGGGGATGCGCATCTTGATCTTGTCCCACAGATACTTGCCGCGCTTGGTGCGCACCCAAGACTTGAAGGCGAAGCCGGCCGCCACGACGATGCCAATCATGGCGTGCCACCAGTTCACCGTGAAGTTGGAGACGCCAATGAGGATGCGTGTCATCAGCGGCAGTTCCGCGCCGAAACCCGCGAACACCTTGGAAAAAGCTGGGATCACAAAGATATTCACGATCAACATCGCGGCGACCATGGCCATGATGACAAAGCTCGGGTAACGCAGCGCCGATTTGACCTGATCACGCATGAAGCGCTCGAACTCCATGTGGTCGAACAGGCGGAGCAAGACTTCTTCAAGGCGGCCGGTCATCTCGCCGACACGTACCATGGCCAGGTAGAAGGGCGTGAATATTTTGGGGTGGCGCGCCATCGATATCGAGAGCTCGCGTCCGGAATCGAGGCTTTCGCGTAGCTGACCGAGCACCGATTTCATCGCCGGGTTGACGCTAGATTCCTGCAGACCTGCCAGTGCGCGCATGATCGGTACGCCGGCCTTCAGCAGGGTGTAAAGCTGGCGAGTGAACAGTAAAACATCGACGTGGAGAATTTTCGGCGCGAAGAAGCCGCCACCAGTGTCTTCCTTTTTCTTCAGTGCGCCGGCCGGGGCGGGTTTGATTTCCATTGGCATGACGCCGCTGCCAAACAGCAGATCGGCAACAGCGGAGGCCGTCGCGCCTTCGAGCACGCCGTTGATGATCTCGCCGCTGCCGTTGCGACCGCGATAGGTAAAAGCGGGCATCTTATTATTCGCCGTCCGCAGGGCCGCCCCACGGGCGGCGACGCCCGCCCGTGGGGGGCAGCGAACCGAACTTGTGAGTGTGGGGGGCCATACTATTCAGCCAGCTGCGTCGCGATGCGCATGGCTTCATCAATGGTGGTGCGGCCGTTTACAACAAGGCGTACGGCGTCGCGACGCAGGGTGTGGCCGGCCATTTGCTGCCGGCCAACCGCCATAAATTCATTGGGGTCGCCGTGGTTGGCGGCTTCGACCAGTGCGTTGCTCATTTCGAGGAATTCATAGACGGCCTGACGGCCCTGGTAGCCCGTGTTGGCGCAGTGGGCGCAACCGGCACCCTTTGAATATTTGAACTGATCGACGCGCTCCTTGAGTTCGTAGCGCAGCCATTCCAGTTCGTGCGGTTCGGGCTGGTGCGGCTCGGTGCAGTTCTGGCAGATGACGCGCACCAGGCGCTGTGCCAGCACCATTTGGATCGACAGCGCCACCATGTAGCGCGGCACGCCCATGTCAAGCAGGCGGATCGGTGTGGAGAGGGCATCATTGGTGTGCAGGGTGGAGAGTACCAGGTGGCCGGTCATGGCGGCGCGCATGCCGATCTCGGCGGTTTCCTGGTCGCGCATTTCGCCGACCAGGATGATGTCGGGGTCTTGCCGCAGGGCGGTGCGCAACACACGCGAAAAAGTGAGATCGATCTTTTCGTGTACCTGCACCTGGTTGATGCCCGGCAGCCTGTATTCGACCGGGTCTTCGACGGTGATGATCTTTTTTTCCGGGGTGTTGAGTTCGTTGAGCGCAGCATAAAGGGTGGTCGTCTTGCCGGAACCGGTGGGGCCGGTGACCAGCACGATGCCGGATGGGCGAGAAATGCAATGGCGAAAGCGTTCGAGCACGCGTGGCGGCATGAACAGCTTGTCGAGCTGCAACAGGCCGGTGTTCTGGGCGAGCAGACGCATCACAACCGATTCGCCATACTGGGTTGGCATGGTCGAGATCCGCACATCGACGCTGCTGCCACGCAGCTTGATGTTGAAGCGACCGTCCTGCGGCAGGCGCTTTTCGGAAATGTCGAGGCCGGACATCAGCTTCAGGCGCAGCACCAGCGCGGTGGAAATCTTGTTGTCTGCCTCGGTTTGAATATGCAGCACGCCGTCGATGCGGAAGCGAATCAGCAGTGATTTCTCCTGCGGCTCGATATGGATGTCGGAGGCGCGGGTTTTTTGTGCTTCTTCAAACACCGTCTGCAGCAGCCTGACGACCGGCGCGTCTTCGGCACCCGGGGTAATGCCGAGTACCGAGCCGAATTCGACCGGGATATCGCCCATCTCCTGCGTAAGGTCTTTTGCTAGGCCGGCGATTTCATCGGTGCGGCGATAGACGCGGTCGAGTAGCGGCAGAAGCTGGCCTTCGGTGATGACGGCCAGGGTAATGTCGCGCTTGACGATGCGGGCGATCTCATCGAAGGCGGCCAGGTCTGTGGGGTCGGACATGCCGACGCGCAACAGATCGCGCTCCTCGTCGAGTACCAGCGCGCGGAAACGGCGTGCCTGCGCTTCGGGGAGCAGCTTTACCAGTTCCGGTTTAGGCTGGAATGTTTTGAGATCAATGAAGTCGGCGCCCAATTGACGGGCAAGCGCTTTCGAAATGCCCTCCTCGGTGGCGTAGCTGGAGTCAACCAGCACACGGCCCAACTTGCGGCCGCTACGTTTTTGCTCATCGAGGGCGAGCTTCAACTGCTCGTCAGTGATGACGTTCTGCTGCACCAGCAGATCGCCGAGCCGTACCTTTTCCGGTCTTGCCATGAGAGTGAGTGCTGTTGGTTAAACTGTGGGAACCTTAACATGCCACACCCTCCATGTTCCAGATCGTTCTATTTCAACCGGAAATCCCGCCCAATACCGGCAATGTGATCCGTTTGGCGGCAAATACGGGCTGCGTCTTGCATCTCGTTGAGCCGCTCGGCTTCGATGTGAGCGACGCTTCGTTGCGGCGCGCCGGACTGGATTACGCCGAATTCGTCGAGATGCGCGTGCATGCGGACTGGCCAACCTGCCTGGCCGCGCTGGGGGATACGCGCCGGTTCGCCTTCAGCACAAAGGGGATGACACGCCCCGACACAGCGATATTCCAGCCGGGCGATGCTTTTA
>CAIYZZ010000202.1 GCA_903930805.1 uncultured Rhodocyclaceae bacterium
GCGGTCAGTCGGCGAAACCGACGGGCTGGCAATAGATTGCCGTCCCGTCAGCGCCGACTTTTGCCATCGACTGCAAAGCAGCGGGAGCGGCCATTGACGGAGGGGAAACCTACTTCGGCACCCGGCCATCAGCCGACACTGCCGAAGTTGCGGAAAATCAGCCGGTCGGCTATTCAGAGTGTATGCTGTCGGACTACTGTTCGCCAGAAAATAATCGCACATGGGTACCGAGAAAGACAAAGCTCAAATCGAACTTGCGGTGTTTCGCGAGTTTGTCGAACGTGGGCATTTACTGGTTGATCCGACGAGCATCAAGAAGCCGGGCGAAGAGTCCGAACCAGATATCTTCTGTACATTACTTAACGAAGGGCCGGTTGCTTTTGAACTCGTCGAGATTTGCTCCTCCGATATTGCTGCTTTCCTTTCCAAGCTTTCTTCTGGCAGTACGGAGGCTCTATCAATATCCGATCCAACCAGCAAGATCGTTAGCCGAAAACTTCGCAAGACCTACAAGACACAGTTACCGATTGAATTACTCTGCTACACAAATGCGCGAGTCATCTCAACTGATGACCAAATTGTCGAAAGAATCCGCCAGTGGGTGGGTTCTATCGAAGGCTCTTTCAGAAGGGTTTGGCTTCTCGGAGAGAAGGGCGTGTATGAGGTTTGGCGCAACGACTAACTCGCTGGACGAGACAATCATTCAGAGGCGCAAATGCTAATTATTGAAATCGCCGTAGGGGTTTTTCTCGGGGGACTTGGCCTGTGGATGCTTGTGTTACATCGTGAAAAGAAAAAACAAGCCAAAGCCGATGAGGAGCAAGCATTCGATGCGGCAGAAAATTATGTAAGAC
Source organism: uncultured Rhodocyclaceae bacterium (assembly GCA_903930805.1). Classification (GTDB taxonomy): domain Bacteria; phylum Pseudomonadota; class Gammaproteobacteria; order Burkholderiales; family Rhodocyclaceae; genus Sulfuricystis. The sequence goes on from CAIYZZ010000202.1 coordinate 855, forward strand.
AAAGGTTTGAATCAATAACCGCAGCCTACCATGAGGATATTCGCAGAAGGCTTGTTGCCATTCTTGAAGATCCCAATTCCTCTGTAGTAATGGAATTTAACGCCGAACTTCTGGCTAACTTGTCTTCAGAACACTTTGCTCGCTTCAAGACTCAGGTGGTGGCAGAAGCACCGAATGCACTTAAGGATAACTTCTCAAAAGCTGCAAAGATTGGCGCTAGCGATAGACTCAGTCATCATTTAGATCAGTTGATCAGTACGGCGTGTGAATCACTGCAAAATGCGTCGGGCATACTTCTTTGCGATGAGGTTAAAAGCATAAATGATGATGGTCTGCCCTCCCTCACTAAAGGGCATCCAAGAAAACAATTCATTCTCGGAAATGCGCATAGGTTGGGGCAAAACGTCGTACAGGACTATCCAAAGGCTCTGCGGTTGATTCGCCTATCAGCGGATCAAGGGTATTTAGACGCGCAAATCGTCCTTGGAGAAATGTACTATCACGGCGAGGGGGTGGAACAGAACTACCATGAGGCATTGAAATGGTTGCTCCCTGCAGCAGAACACGGAAATACGTTCGCACAAAACGATATCGGACTGATGTACACCCACGGATACGGTGTGGAGCAGAATTATGAGGAAGCGATTCGCTGGCTAAACAGCGCATCAGAGCAAAAGTTTGCCTCAGCGCAAAGCAACCTTGGTGCAATGTATTTTTCTGGTGAGGGAGTAGAGCAGAGTTACGTTTTGGCGAGTATGTGGTTCATCCTCGCAGCGAGTAATGGCGACACAGATGCGTCGCATAACCTCGCAGTTGCCCGAAGGTCGATGACGCCAGAACAAATTGCAGAAGCTGATATATGGGCGTTGTATAAGGATATTGGTGCTCTTCATTTTCTATTACGCTTATCCGAGGGAACCCTATCCGACCCATTATCTATTTATCGTGACCCCGTGCTGTTGGCTCAATATTTTTCCGAAAATTATCTGACACCGCTCACGACGGTGTATAGGGAATTTACCGGTCCAATACTTTCCGAGGCTGAGAAAACCTCAATTTCCGATTCGGAATTGATTCACTGCACGGAAGAATGCATCCTATGGGCTGCCGCTGGCGTAGCTGGAACAGTCCAGTTTAGTAAGTCTGCTGACTTTTACTCCGCATTTGTGCTTGCGTTTGCTGATCACGTATCGGCACTGCTGTTGTGGCAGGACGGGAGCGAAATGTCAGACGAGATTAAGAGATTTCTTGGAGGCTACATTCAGGCTTTGGGCAATAATCAAATCGGTGAATTCGCCAACGTCTACCGTCAACGATACAGTTTCTGGACTGTCAGCGAATCACAGATTGTTGCCGCTAATTTGTGGGAGAGAGCGGTTGTTCTTGGAGTTGAAACGAACGCCGCGTCAAAAGGATTTTTCGGTGCTGCAATGACAGCAGAAGAATCGACTGGTGCTGGAGTACCACCCACGGGTTCCTAAAGCCGGGCGTTGCGCCAAGGCGGAATACCTCGCAGCCACTCTAATGCTAACCGCTACCCAGAGGACGTCATGTCAATTTACCGGATTACCTATCAAGAGGATCTGAACTCGCCAGACAAGGTTTATGAGTTTGACACCGAATTAGATGCCCAAGAGTTCTTGGACCAATTGCCCTCTCGGGTCGGGGTTGAAATAACTGATGGTCCATTGCTCTTTCGGCTGTTGAATGAGATTGGAGCACCGCTAACTAACTGGAAGGAGATCAACAAAGCAGTAAGCGACGAGTTTGGTGATCTTGCGGGAAGGAAAGACAGTGAGTTTAATCGAGCCACTACGACCGAACATTATGCTGCACTGCATATGGTTTTCAAGTCGACAATGGACATTGCTGAAACAGCCATACACCCTGAAGATTTGGAAAAGTTTCGGGAAGCGCAACGGAAGCAGTACAAACTATTCATTTATCAGGAGGCCATGGTCGGCGAGAATGTGAGTGTCGACACACTCGACGCCATAACACTGCGCGAAATAGCGGCTGGAAGAATGTCCTTGGACCACCCCTGTCGACAAAACGCGTTAGCGGGCATGGCCGAACCGCATTATTCTCGTGGTGAGCTGCTTGGCCTTGAGGAGGAAGCCAAGGAACCCAACCAGCCACCACGTGCACCTAAAAGTCTGTGGCAGCGCGTTTCCAATTTATTCCGTTCGGCGTAATTTCAGAAAACTTAACGCTAACCTAGCGACCATTCGAGTGACGACTGTTTCTGGCGACTACGTACAAGGCTCGTTTTCCTTGCTGGAACACGCAGGTGAGCGTGCTCGCGCCGCCCTCTACTTCTCGCGCTTTGTAGGCGCCAAATCGTTTGATGGAAACCTGGAGCTTGCGCGGTGGTACCTCCGAGCAGCATTATCGGAGTTCCGCTCCATCTTTGATCTCTTAGGTATCGACCTCAAGTCATTGGGTCTTGCGACACAATGGAAATGCAGCCCCCACCGGTCACAGGTTGATAGCGACCCGATAGTTTCTGTTCTCCGCAAGGTCAGAGATTTTGCAGTCCACTCGCAAGTCATCGTCGGCGAGCAAAAGACGTTTCGGGTTGTCTCACCACGAAGCGCAGATGTCGTGTCAGATCTTCCGTCTATAGTGATTGAACCGCTCAATCGATCTGTACTCAAGACCAGTCGTGGAAAGGATGAACTGAACCAGTTTAACGATGAAAGTTTGGCGGTGTTCAACGAACAAGCAAGCAACTGGCCAGCAGACCTACTCGTCCATATTGCCGTATACCGCATGAGTGAATATCTTGCCGCATTCCTTTCTACCAATCGCCGAAATGTTGGCTAGCCTGACGTCGAGAAGATATCCGCGATTACGCTGCTCGATTTCTTTTTTACGTTGAGAGACTGCTTTTCACAAGCCTGAGCGTCTGCAATGGGCACCGACCGGCCCGACACCGCCGAAACCTGAGTGTCTCTTCCCAGTCTTATCCCGCCGTCCCGTCAGCGCCGACTTTTCGGCTGCTAGACGTTGAAGAGGAAGTTGAGTACGTCGCCATCTTTCACGACGTATTCCTTGCCTTCCGCGCGCATCTTGCCGGCTTCTTTCGCACCCGCCTCGCCCTTACAGGCGATAAAGTCCTCATAGGCAATGGTCTGGGCGCGGATGAAGCCGCGTTCGAAATCGGTATGGATCACACCGGCCGCCTGTGGTGCGGTGTCGCCCCGGTGGATGGTCCATGCGCGCACTTCCTTGACGCCAGCGGTGAAGTAGGTTTGTAACCCGAGCAGATGATAGCCGGTGCGGATCAGGCGGTTGAGACCGGGTTCGTCCAGCCCCATGTCGGAGAGGAAAATCAGTTTGTCCTCGTCGGCCAGATCGGCAATTTCAGCTTCCATCGCGGCACAGACGGCCACGACCTCGGCTTTTTCCTGTGCCGCGTGAGCACGTACTGCATCCAGGTGTGGATTGTTTTCGAAGCCACCTTCCTTGACATTGGCGGCATACAAAACCGGTTTCGCGGTGAGCAGGAAAAATGGCCGCAGGTTGATCCATTCCTCTTTGGACAGATCGAGTGCGCGCACCGGTTTGGCTTGATTCAACTGTGCCATACATTTTTCCAAAACATCGACCAGCAGCTTGGCTTCCTTGTCACCACCCGACTTGGCCTGCTTGGTGTAGCGATTAAGGGCCTTTTCGACGGTCGCCAGATCGGCCAGTGCGAGTTCGGTGTCGATCACCTCGATGTCGGAAAGCGGATCAATCTTGCCGGCCACATGCACGACATTTTCGTCGGCGAAGCAGCGCACCACATGGACGATGGCATCCGTCTCGCGAATGTTGGCGAGAAATTGGTTGCCGAGACCCTCGCCCTTGCTGGCACCAGCGACCAATCCGGCGATGTCAACGAACTCGACGATGGCCGGCTGAATTTTTTGCGGCTTGACGATGGCGGAAAGTGCCGCAAGGCGCGGATCGGGCACCTCGACGATGCCGACGTTCGGCTCGATAGTGCAGAAGGGGTAATTTGCTGCTTCGATACCCGCCTTGGTCAGGGCGTTGAAAAGGGTGGACTTGCCGACATTAGGCAGGCCGACGATGCCGCATTTGAGACTCATGGAAACCCTTTATTAATCATGGCACTAACGAACCCGTTGTCAGCAGTTGCGATGTGCGTGACCTGCTAGGTAGCGTGAGCCGATGGTGACTCGGTTGGTGAGACAAAACAGCAAAACCGGAGCGTTTGCCCTGGATTTTGTACCCATTTTGTCCCCGAAATATGACTATTTTAACCCTCACCGAGTCCCTACTCCAAAGCCTTTCCGCAACTGACAGGCGCATCTACCGCGATAGGATTTTGTGCGGATTTTGTCTACAAACCAACAAGCGAACCCGCACATTCCTTGTCGCCACGAGCGTTCAGGGGAAACAGTTCAGAATGAGGTTGGGACGTTGGCCCTTAATCAGTGTTGAAGAGGCGAGAGCATTAGCGGTAGAAGCACTTCGGGAATGTAGGGCTGGACGGAATCCAGCCAAGGCTAAGGTGCTTTCGTTGCCCACCTTGATGGAGGCATTAACAAGCTATTGCAACGACAAGCGGCTCAAGCCCTCAAGCCGCAGTCGCTACGATTCCATGCTCCGCACCCACTTTGCACCGTGGCAGGACCAGCCCGTTTCAGCACTCACGGGAACAGCCTTCTCCGAGCACTGCCATCATTTCGCTCAAAACACGGGAGCGGCCCTTGTAGAGGTCGGCAGGGGTCTTATCGGGGCGATGATCAACTACCTGAATGCGGTCTATGGCTTGCATCTTGAAAGCCCTTTCCACAAGTTGGCGGCGGCTGGCCTAATGCCTGACCGATCAAAGCCGAGGGCAAGAGTGCTGCGGGAGGATGACCTTCCCAAGTGGCGTGAGGCCGTCGAGAAGATTGGTGACAAGCAGCGAGACTACCTGTTCCTGCTGCTCTATACGGGTCTGAGGCGAGACGAAGGAATCCACCTGACCCGTGGTGCAGTCGGCTTCGATGGAGGCACCATATCGATTCCTGACACCAAGAATGGAAAGCCGCATTCGCTGCCGATCACGCCATTGATGGACGAGATTCTGCGGAGACGATGCCAAGGCTTGTCTGAGCATGACCGACTATTCGATGGGGTTGCGAAGGAGCATGTCCATAGCATGGCAATACGGAAAGGTGCGCCACGCTTCATGCTTCATGATCTTCGTAAGCTAGTGGCAACGACTGGCGAGAAACTTGGATTGAGTAGTGCTGTGTTACGCAGAATCTTGAACCATACCGCCCCTAAGTCTGACGTACTGCACAGCCATTATGTTCAACTCGGGTGCGGTGATGTAGCTCCGGCACTATCCGCGATTCAAACGGAGCTAGGGCGATTGATGGCTGCATAGCTCATCTTGGCGGGAGTTGAGGTGTTCCAGTAAATCAACTGGGCATTCAGATTCCATCAACTCAACAAAGTTCCCGATCCCAATGCAATCATTTGCACTGCTACTATCCTAAGTCTGACCAAGACCTAACTACCTTAAGTACACATAGCAAGGGTTGTGGTCTGCCTGAGATCGAGTGCAGCGGGGTGAGGCGTGGGTGGGATTTACATCATCAATAGAAAACTGGACAAGCTACGTCTCGTCAGGACATACCCTACCAACTACTGGAAGCAGGAGTGGAAGGAAAGCCTCGGGGTTGCAAAAGGCTTTGTAGCACCAGACGAACTCAAGCAGATCACCGGCAAGTATCGAACAGTATTCTGGAAGGAATACCAGGGCAAGGGTGATCCGACTGCACTTCGCATTGAGTATGGTGCATCGAAGAAGGGTTTTACCATTGCAATTGATTTCA
>CAIYZZ010000203.1 GCA_903930805.1 uncultured Rhodocyclaceae bacterium
GAGGATCGAGCTCGGATTGTTTTCGTCCTCGATGAGGAAGCGCACGATGCTGTCTTCGTCGGCCTGGGCCAAGTGTGGATGGTGCTCGCTGAAGATCTGGTCGAGTCCGGCCACCTTGAGCAGCACGTCCCAGCCGAAGGCGGCATCGCGCGGCAGATCGAGCAGCACCTGCGTCGTGCTGTTGATGAAGCGCGCGGTATTTTCGGCACGCTCGAGATAGCGGCCCATCCAGTAGAGATTTTCGGCGACGCGCGAGAGCATCATGCTTCCTCGGTGTTGATGATCCAGGTGTCCTTGCTGCCGCCCCCCTGGGATGAATTGACGATCAGCGAACCTTCACGCAAGGCCACGCGCGTGAGCCCGCCGGTCGTAGCATAGAGCTTGTCGGACTGCAGCACGAAGGGGCGCAGGTCGAGGTGGCGCGGCGCCATTTTGTCGCCGATCAAGGTCGGTGCAGTGGAGATCGAGAGCGTCGGTTGCGCCATGTAGTTGCGCGGATTGGCGCGGATCAGGTCGGCGAACTGCAGGCGCTCTTCTGCGCTGGCGCGCGGCCCGATCAGCATCCCGTAGCCACCCGACTCGTTGGCCGGCTTGACGACGAGCTTGTCGAGGTTGGCGAGCACATACTCGCGCTGGTCTTCAACCATGCACATGTACGAAGGCACGTTGGGCAGGATCGGATCCTGGTCGAGGTAGTACTTGATGATCTGCGGCACGAAGGTATACACCACCTTGTCGTCGGCCACGCCCGCGCCCGGTGCATTGGCGATGCCGACCTTGCCGGCACGCCAGGCGCGCATCAGGCCGGGTACGCCGAGCGCAGAGTCGGGGCGGAAAGCCTCGGGATCAAGAAAGTCGTCGTCGATGCGGCGGTAGATCACATCGACGCGCCGAAGCCCGGAAATCGTCTTCATGTAGACGCAGTCGTCGGCCTGGACAACGAGGTCGGAGCCCTCGACGAGGATCGCACCCATCTTCTGGGCGAGGTAGCTGTGCTCGAAATATGCCGAATTGTAGATGCCTGGTGTCAGCACGACGATCACGGGACGGTCGCCGGCTTGATTGTGACGGGGCGAGAGCGCCGCCAGCGTGTCGTAAAGCTGCGTCGGGTAGTCATCGATCGGCAGAATGTCGCTCGATTTGAATAGTTCGGGGAACAGCCGTTTCATCAGCTGGCGGTTTTCCAGCATGTAGGAAACCCCCGAGGGGACGCGCAGGTTGTCCTCGAGCACATAAACGGTGCCGTCCTTGTCGCGCACCAAATCGGTGCCGCATACGTGCGCCCACACCCCAAAGCGGGGCGTCATCCCCTTGCATTGCGCACGGAAATTTTTCGAACCTTCCAGCACTTCAATGGGGAAAATGCAGTCCCGGACGATTTTCTGCTCGTTGTAAAGATCGTCGATGAAGAGGTTGAGCGCCGTCAGGCGCTGCTTGAGGCCGGCGTCAATCCGATCCCACTCCCGGCGCGACATGGTGCGCGGGATGATGTCGAAGGGCCAGACACGGTCGATGTTGCCAGCATCGCTATACACCGTGAAGGTGATGCCCATCGCCATGATGGCAGCGTCGACACTCTCGCGACGTGCCACCAACTCGGCGGTGCCCAAGCGGTCAAGATAGCTGAACAACACACGGGAAGCCGGACGTGGTTGCCGCTGTGCGTCGAGCAACTCGTCGTAAGCATCGTTGGCGTGGGGCTGGGGGTAATTCAGCATTTCTAGTGGCATGGCTCTTCCGGTGTCTTTTCTTTACGCTGGCCTGTGCAACGCAACAAACGCGCCAGCCCGTAAATTGGCGCAAGGGCATACAATCTACGCTATTCCTTTCAGCCACCTGCATCATGACCTACTGCCTAGCCATCAATGTCAATGAAGGCCTTGTCCTTTGTACCGATTCGCGCACCAACGCGGGTACCGACAACGTCAGCGTCTATTCGAAAATGCACAACTTCGTCTGGCCCGGCGAACGCTTCTTCTCGCTGCTCTCGGCCGGCAACCTGGCTACCACACAGGCAGTCGTCAAAAAGCTCAACAGCGACATCGCCGCCGCACTGACCCCCAACTTGCTGTCGGTCAATAACATGCAGGAGGCGGCCGACTATCTCGGCATGATCAGCACCCAGGTGCAAAAGCTGCACTCCACCCGCGACACCGGCACCACCAACTTCGAGGCCACCTTCATCTTCGCCGGGCAGATCGCCGGCCAGGCCCCGGAAGTGTTCATGGTCTACCCGCAGGGCAACTACATCCACGAATCGAATGAGCATCCCTTCCTGCAGATCGGCGAGATCAAGTACGGCAAGCCCATCCTCGACCGCGTCATCAAGCGCGACGTATTTCTCGAGCGAGCGGCGCGTTGCGCGCTGGTGTCGATGAATTCGACCATCCGCAGCAACGTCACCGTCGGCCCCCCCGTCGAACTGCTGATTTACGAACGCGACAGCCTCACCGCCGGCCGGCGCATTTACTTCAACGAAGATGATCCCTTCGCCCGCCAACTGTCGGAGAAATGGAACGAGGGCCTGTTGATGGCTCTGCAGAACCTCCCGCGCTTTGACTGGGAAGACGCCAACAAGGATGTCGGCGGGCAACATCGGGTCGTCAATTTCCCTTCGGGCTGAGCTGGGCAATTTCCGCCGCGCAATGGTCATGCGCGGTCATGCGGCACGTTCGTTGCATGGGCTTGGTGTTATCCCCTTTCGTGGTCACCCTCCATGTCCATTCGCGTCGCCCTCCGGCACACCACCCGCTACGCCTTTGATCGTGCCGTCAGTCTCTGGCCGCACGAGGTGCGCTTGCGCCCGGCGGCACACAGCCGCACACCTATTCACAGCTATTCGCTGAATATCGAGCCGGCCGGCCATTTTCTGAATTGGCAGCAGGATCCCTTCGGCAACTGGGTGGCGCGCCTGGTTTTCCCGGAAAAAGCCGAAGCGCTGGAAATCACCGTCGACCTGCTGGCCGACATGACGGTCATCAACCCCTTCGACTTCTTCATCGACGAAGCTTCCGAGAAGTTTCCCTTCGAATATCCGGAAGGTTTGAAGCGCGAACTCGGCCCCTATCTCGAAGCCGACCCCGTCACGCCCTTGCTGGCCGACTGGCTGGCGCGTACCCACAAGGAGTTCCTCTGTGCGGAAATGCGCACCATCGACATGCTGGTCGGCATCAACCAGCGCGTACAGGGCGATGTCGGCTACATCGTGCGCCTCGAAGCCGGCGTGCAGACGCCGGAAGAAACACTGGAACTCAAACGCGGCTCCTGTCGCGACTCGGCCTGGCTGCTGGTGCAGGCGCTGCGACACCTGGGCCTGGCGGCGCGCTTTGCCTCGGGCTACCTGATCCAGTTGAAGGCCGACGTCAAGGCGCTCGACGGTCCTTCCGGCACCGACCACGACTTCACCGACCTGCATGCCTGGACGGAAGTGTTCATCCCCGGCGCCGGCTGGATCGGCCTCGATCCGACCTCGGGCCTGCTGGCCGGCGAAGGCCATATTCCGCTGGCCTGCACGGCCATGCCGTCATCAGCCGCGCCGGTCATCGGCGGCACCGAAGTCTGCGAAACGCACTTCGATTTCGCCATGCAGGTCACGCGCATCCACGAAGACCCGCGTGTCACTCAGCCCTATACCGAAGCGCAATGGCAGGCGCTACTCGACCTCGGCCATCAGGTCGATGCCGAGCTGGCCGAGCATGATGTGCGCCTCACCATGGGCGGCGAGCCGACCTTCGTCTCGATCGACGACATGGAGGGCGCGGAGTGGAATTACACCGCCTTGTCGGACAAAAAGCGCGAACTGGCGGGCGATCTGCTCAAGCGCCTGCAGGGCCACTTTGCGCCAGGTGCGATGCTGCATTACGGCCAGGGCAAGTGGTATCCCGGCGAGCCGTTGCCGCGCTGGGCGCTCGGTTGCTACTGGCGCACCGACGGCAAGCCCTTGTGGAACGAACACAAGCTGCTGGTCACCACGGACGGCGCCGGCTCACAAACGACCGCAGATGCCTTGGCGTTCATCCAGCACCTGACGCACGAGCTCGGGCTCGACGCAGGCTTCGTCATTCCCGCCTTCGAAGACGTCACGCGCATCATCGACGAAGAACAGCGTTGGCCGGAGAATTTCGACCCGCTCAAGCTCGACCTGAAACAGGCCGACGAACGCCGACGCGTGGCGAAACTGATCGAACGCGGCCTCGGCGCAGCGGCTGGCTATGTACTGCCATTGAAAGCCCTGCCCTCTGCCAAAAAGAGCCGTCCCGCCAAAGCCGACTTTTCCATACGCTTCCGTTCCGGCCCGTGGCCGCTGAAGCGTGAGCACCTCTACCTGATTCCCGGTGACTCCCCGCTCGGCCTGCGCCTGCCGCTCGCCTCACTGCCTTGGGTAGCGCCCGAAGACAAGGAGGAGGAACTTGGTCGTGACCCGTTCGAAGCGCTTGAAGCCTTGCCAGAATCGGCAACAGCGGCAACGCCGGCACCGAAGAAAAAAACAGTAGCTTCCAAGTCGTCTGAAACCAAATCCGGCTATGACCCCAAGGAAATCGTACACACCGCCCTGTGCGCCGAGGTGCGCGATGGCGTGCTGTGCGTCTTCCTGCCGCCGGTGCCCTTGCTGGAAGATTTTGTCATCCTGCTGACAGCGATCGAAACCACCGCCAGTGCTTTGGCCATTCCGTTGCGGCTGGAAGGCTACACGCCACCGTCCGATCCGCGCCTCAAAGAATTCCGCATCACGCCCGACCCAGGCGTGATCGAGGTGAACATCCATCCGGCCAGTCGCTGGACACAACTGGTGGAAAACATGCAGACGCTCTACGAAGAAGCACGCCTGACGCGGCTAGGCACCGAAAAATTCATGCTCGACGGTCGCCACACCGGCACTGGCGGCGGCAATCACGTCACGCTCGGCGCCGCCACGCCGGCCGACTCGCCCTGCCTGCGCCGGCCGGACCTGCTGATGAGCCTGATCAGCTACTGGCAGCACCACCCGGCGCTGTCCTACCTGTTCTCCGGCATGTTCATCGGCCCCACCAGCCAGGCGCCGCGCGTCGACGAGGCGCGCCACGAAAGCCTCTACGAGCTGGAGATTGCCTTCCAGCAGATGCAGGAAAAACTAAAAGCCGGCGAAGAAAGCCTGCAACCTTGGCTTGTCGATCGCCTGTTGCGCAACCTGCTCATCGATCTCTCCGGCAATACACACCGTGCCGAGTTCTGCATCGACAAGCTGTATTCGCCTGACAGCGCGACGGGCCGGCTCGGCCTGGTCGAATTCCGCGGCTTCGAGATGCCGCCCCACGCCCAGATGGCGCTGCTGCAGATGCTGCTGCTGCGCGCGCTGGTCGCCCGTTTCTGGCAGAAACCCTATCAGGGCAGCCTGATGCGCTGGAGCACCGAACTGCATGACCGCTTCATGCTGCCGCACTTCGTGGCGCAGGACATGCGCGACGTCGTGCTCGACCTGCAACGCGCCGGTTACGCCTTCGAGTTCGACTGGTTCGCGCCCTTCCTCGAATTCCGCTTCCCGCGCTTTGGCACCGTCGTCTATCACGGCATCGAGATCGAGCTGCGCCAGGCCATCGAACCCTGGCATGTGCTCGGTGAAGAAGTCGGCGCTGGCGGGACGGCACGCTACGTCGATTCATCGGTCGAGCGCCTGCAGGTCAAGGTGCATCACATGCACGACACGCGCCATATCGTCACCTGCAACGGCCGCCCACTACCGCTGACGCCTACCGGCACACGCGGCGAGTTCGTCGCCGGCGTGCGCTACCGTGCCTGGTGCCCGCCCTCGGGGCTACACCCGACCATCGGCGTGCAGGCACCGCTGGTGTTCGATCTGGTCGATAGCTGGAGCGGCCGCTCGATCGGCGGTTGCACCTACCACGTCGCCCACCCCGGCGGCCGCAACTACGATACTTTCCCCGTAAACGCCAACGAGGCCGAAGCACGCCGCGTTGCGCGCTTCTGGAACCACGGCCACACCGCCGGCCCGCTACACGTGCGCCGCGAAGGCCGCAACCCCGATTACCCGCTGACGCTGGATTTGCGTCGCGCACCGGAAGCATGGATGGAAGGTGAGATCTCCGTCGCCAGTGAGGTAGCGAGCGAAGTTGCCGCACCTACGCCCAAGCCTTAAAGGCCTTATTGGTACTTCTTGAAAACGGTGTTTGCGTCCCGGTGCGCACGCTCCAGCGTGCGCATTGACGGATCCTCAGCTTGTGGTGGTGCTGTCTGTCGTTGTTTGGTCATCTGCAATCGCATGCTCGGGAAATGGCGATGTCGCGCATGCCCGTATTATCTCCCGCCCGGCGTAAAATGTGCGCCTTCCCCGACGGAGCCCACCGTGAGCATCAGCCCAGTACAAGACATCGTTAACGACATGCGCGCAGGCAAAATGGTCATCCTCGTTGACGAGGAAGATCGCGAAAACGAGGGTGATCTCGTCCTGGCCGCCGAACATGTGACCCCCGAAGCAATCAACTTCATGGCCAGGTTCGGTCGCGGCTTGATCTGCCTGACGCTCACCGAGAGCCGCTGCCGCCAGCTCGATCTACCCCTGATGGTACGCAACAACAAGGCGCCGCACGGTACCGCCTTCACCATGTCGATCGAAGCCGCCGTGGGTGTGACCACCGGCATCTCGGCACATGATCGCTCACGCACGGTACAAGCCGCAGTCGCAAAGAATGCAAAGGCTACCGACATCGTTCAGCCCGGCCATATTTTTCCGCTAATGGCACAAAAGGGCGGTGTGCTGGTGCGCGCCGGCCATACCGAGGCAGGTTGCGATCTGGCCCAGATGGCGAGCTGCGAGCCAGCTGCGGTGATTTGCGAGATCCTCAAGGACGACGGCACGATGGCGCGGCTCCCCGACCTGCTGGTTTTTGCGCAGGAGCACGGGCTGAAGATCGGCACCATCCGCGACCTGATCCAGTACCGGTCCGAAAACGAAAAGCTCGTCGAATGCGTGGCTGACAAGGAAGTGATCTGCGCCCACGGCAGCTTTCGCCTGCGGGCCTTCGCTGACCGCACGTGCGGCGACGTACATCTGACTCTGAGCCGGGGTGAAATTCGCTCAGAGCTTGAAACTTTAGTGCGGGTGCATGAGCCGGTTACCGTGCTCGACTTTCTCGATTGCGAAAGTCACCGCCATACTTTCAGCGTCGACCAGGCGATGCGGGCCATCGCCAAGGCAGGTAGCGGCGTGATCGTACTGCTGCACCGAGATGAGTCCAGTGCCAATCTGCTCAGCGCACTGAAGGCGGACGAGGATCGCCAAGCGGTGAAATGGGATCCGCGTCTTTACGGCATTGGCGCGCAGATTCTGCGCGAGCTCGGCGTCGGCAAGATGCGACTGTTGTCCAGCCCGCGCAAGATGCCGAGCATGGCGGGCTTCGGACTCGAAATCTGCGGCTATTTATCTCCAGAAGGGATCCCGTCATGAGCTTTACCCCTAATTCGACAACACCGACGCCCAGCGGCCGCTGCACCGACCTACGCGAGATCGAGCCGAATCTGGCAGGCGTCGGCTTGCGCATCGGTATCGTCATGGCGCGCTTCAATCGTGACGTGGGCGAAGGACTGCTCTCTGGCTGCTGCCAGGAACTACATCGCCTCGGTGTGGCATCTTCCGCTACTACCTTGGTGAGCGTGCCGGGTGCACTGGAAATCCCGCTCGCCCTGCAAACCATGGCGCAAAGCGGCAAGTACGACGCACTGGTGGCGCTCGGTTGCGTGATCCGTGGTGAGACCTATCACTTCGAGATTGTCTCGAATGAATCGGCGCGTGGCGTTACCGACGTACAACTGACGACAGGGATCCCCATCGCCAATGCCGTGCTAACCGTAGAAAACGATGATCAGGCGCTGGTGCGCATGGCCCAAAAAGGCATGGAAGCCGCCCAGTGCGCGGTGGAAATGGTTAATCTGTTGAAAGCAGTAAAGTGAGCAGCACACCTGTGGAACGAGGCAAGGCCGGCAGCGGCAAGCCACCGAGTTCCCCGCGCCATCGTGCGCGCGAGTTCGTCGTGCAAGGGCTCTATCAATATCTGGTCGGCGGTCAGGATGCTGCGGCCATCATCACCCAAGCAGAGTCGGCCGGCGGTTTCGATCGTGCCAACCGCGCGCTTTACGATGCCCTGCTCGATGGTGTGCTGAATAACACTGCGACCTTGCAGGTGCTGCTCGAACCCCATATCGAACGTCCCTGGGCCGAGGTTTCGCCCATTGAACGCGGCATCCTGCTCCTGGCAGCCTGCGAACTTCAGTTTCACCCCGACACCCCCTACCGCGTGGTCATTAACGAAGCCATCGAACTGACCAAATCTTACGGTGGCACCGACGGCTACAAGTTCGTCAATGGCGTGCTGGACAAGTTGGCCCCCCAGTTACGGCCACACGAGTTGCGTCCGGACGCAAGCAACGCCCGATAGTCTCACCCACGCGGCATGCCCTCCGAGTTTGCCCTGATCGACCGTTATTTTCGCCATCCCACCCGGCATACCGTGCTCGGCGTCGGCGACGACGGCGCCATCGTGCACGCGACTGCCGGTTGCGAACTGGTAGTGTCGACCGACATGCTGGTGGCTGACACACACTTTCTGGCCGACACCGACCCGGAAGATCTCGGCTGGAAAACGTTGGCGGTGAATGTGTCGGACATGGCGGCGATGGGCGCGCAACCACGCTGGGCACTGCTGGCTGCCGCGCTGCCGACGGCAACGGAATCATGGATTGAGAAATTCGCTCGCGGTTTTTTTGCTTGCGCCGATACGTTCGGCATCGATGTCATCGGCGGCGATACGACCAAGGGGCCGCGCAATTTCTGCGTAACGATCTTTGGCGAAGTACCGGCGGGTAAAGCGCTGCTACGCTCGGGGGCACGCAACGGTGATGAAATCTGGGTGTCTGGCGCACCCGGTCGTGCCGCCTTGGGGTTGGCGCATCTGCAGGGCCGCATCACGCTGGCCGAACCGGCGCTTGCCTATTGCCTGGCCGCCTTGCATCGCCCCCAGCCACGCATCGCACTCGGGCTGGCGCTACGGGATATCGCCACGGCAGCTATCGATGTGTCCGACGGTCTGTTGGCAGACCTCAGTCACATTCTCAAAGCTTCAGGCGTCGCCGCCAAGCTGAAAGTTGCCGTCCCGCCAGCGCCGACTTTTGTTGATACCAATCTGTGGCGCGACTGTTATCTGGCCGGCGGCGACGACTATGAGCTCGTCTTTACTACTCCGGCAGCACAGCACACAAACATCCAGTCACTCATCGCGGGTCTGCCACTGACCTGCATTGGCACTATCGAGATCGGTACCCCGGGCCAATGGACGCTTTTCGATGCCGCCGGCCGGCCCATGGAAACCGCACGGCGCGGCTACGACCACTTCGCGTAAGCTGCCAGCATGGCGAAAGCTCCAGCCCCACCCTTTTCTTTCCTGTTGCGTCACCCCGCCCATCTGATCGCCTGCGGCTTCGGCAGTGGGCTGGCGCCGTTCGCGCCTGGAACTGCCGGCACCGCGTTCGCCTGGCTGACCTATCCGTTCCTGCGCACTTGGCTGCCCGACGACACAAGCTTCGCGGTTTTTCTGCTGCTGGCCTTCGCACTCGGCGTCACCGCTTGCCAGATCACCGGCCGCGCGCTGGGCGTCGTCGACCATGGCAGCATCGTCTGGGACGAGATCGTGCCGTTCTGGGCGGTGCTGTTCCTGACGCCCGCCGGCTGGATGTGGCAGCTCGCCGCATTTTTGTGGTTCCGCATCTACGACATCAGCAAACCGGCACCGGCAGATTATTTCGACGGCAAGGTGAAAAATGGTTTCGGCGTAATGATGGACGATGTGATTGCCGCCGCCTACACGGTGCTGACGCTGGCAGTGTTCAAGGCATTGGTGGAGCGATTGTTCTGATGGATACCGAACTTGTTGAATTGTCGGCCGCAGTTGGGACGGTGTGCCGTGAGCGCCAACTGCTGATTGCCACGGCGGAATCCTGCACTGGCGGTTGGGCATCCCAAGTGATCACCCATACAGCGGGCAGCTCGGCGTGGTTTGAGCGCGGCTTCGTAACCTATACAAATGAAGCAAAAACGGATATGCTTGGTGTTCTGTTGGACACCATAGCAACATTCGGTGCGGTCAGCGTCGAAACGGCGGGTGAAATGGCCAGTGGGGCACTGAAAAATTCCAATGCCTTGATTTCTTTGGCTATCACGGGAATTGCCGGGCCGACGGGTGGCTCACCTGACAAACCAGTGGGTACCGTATGCTTTGCTTGGTGTGTTCGTAATGAGGTGCCGTCCTGCCAGCGCCGACTTTTTTCGGGCGACCGGGAAACCATCCGGCGCCAGTCGGTGATTTATGCGCTTACTGGCTTGATTGGACGCGCAAGAAACATGCCATAATCGGAACAACATTCAGGAAGGAATATCATGGACGAGAACAAGACCAAGGCCCTGCAAGCGGCACTGGCGCAAATCGAAAAACAATTCGGCAAAGGCTCCATCATGAAGATGGGTGAAGGTCTTGCTATCGACGACATCCAGACCGTCTCCACCGGTTCGCTCGGGCTGGACATTGCGCTCGGCATTGGCGGCCTGCCACGCGGTCGGGTGGTGGAAATCTACGGCCCGGAATCGTCGGGCAAAACCACACTGTGCCTGCATATCGTCGCCGAAATCCAGAAGGCAGGCGGTGTCGCCGCCTACATCGATGCAGAAAACGCACTCGACCCGGGTTACGCCGCCAAACTGGGCGTGAACGTGCCCGATCTGCTCATCTCTCAGCCCGACACAGGTGAGCAGGGCCTCGAGATTACCGACATGCTGGTGCGTTCGGGTGGCATCGATCTGATCGTCATCGATTCGGTAGCAGCATTGACACCCAAGGCGGAAATCGAGGGAGAAATGGGCGACCAACTGCCTGGCCTGCAGGCCCGCCTGATGTCGCAAGCGCTGCGCAAGCTCACCTCCAACATCAAGCGCACCAATACGCTGGTGATCTTCATCAACCAGATCCGCATGAAGATTGGTGTGATGTTTGGCA
>CAIYZZ010000204.1 GCA_903930805.1 uncultured Rhodocyclaceae bacterium
CGTTTGCCATCTTGCCAGCGCCGACTTTTTGTCAATCGAGAACACCATGCGTACCCATTACTGCGGTCAACTCTCCGCCGCCAACGTCGATCAAATCGTCACTCTCTGCGGCTGGAACCATCGCCGCCGCGACCATGGCGGTGTGATCTTCATCGACCTACGCGACCGCGAAGGCATGACTCAGGTGGTCTGCGACCCTGATCGGCCGGAGATGTTCAAGCTGGCCGAGGCTGTACGCGGCGAGTTCGTGCTCAAGATCACCGGCAAGGTACGCCGCCGTCCCACCGGCACCGAGAATCCCAACATGCCGTCGGGTGAGATTGAGATTCTTTGTCACGCCATGGAAATCCTCAACGCCGCAGTGACACCGCCGTTCCAACTCGACGACGACAACCTCTCCGAGAACGTGCGCCTGGTCAACCGCGTGATTGACCTGCGCCGGCCGCAGATGCAGAAGAACATGATGCTGCGCTACAAGACGGCGCGCGCCTTCCGCCGCTTTCTCGACGACAACGGCTTCATCGACATCGAGACGCCGATGCTGACCAAGAGCACCCCCGAGGGAGCCCGCGACTACCTCGTGCCCTCGCGCGTGCATCCCGGCCAGTTTTTCGCCCTGCCGCAATCGCCGCAGTTGTTCAAGCAACTATTGATGGTCGCCGGCTTCGACCGCTACTATCAGATCGTCAAGTGCTTCCGCGATGAAGACCTGCGCGCCGATCGCCAGCCCGAATTCACCCAGGTGGATATCGAGACCTCGTTCATGGACGAGGCCCAGATCACTGCCATCATCGAGCAGTTGATCCGCTACGTCTTCAAGGACGCCATCGACGTCGATCTGCCCGACCCCTTCCCGCGCATGACCCACGCCGAAGCCATGCGCCGCTTCGGCTCCGACAAGCCCGACCTGCGCGTGACGTTGGAGCTCACCGATGTCACCGATGCCGTCAAGGATGTCGCCTTCAAGGTTTTCAGTGGCCCGGCCACCAGTGGCGGCCGTGTCGCGGCGCTGCGCGTTCCCGGTGGCGCAGTACTGACGCGCGGTGAAATCGACGGCTACACCGAGTTCGTCAAGATCTATGGCGCCAAAGGCCTCGCCTACATCAAGATCAATGACGCGTCCAAGCTCAACGAGGAAGGCCTCCAGTCGCCCATCGTCAAGAACATCCACGCCAACGCGCTGAAGACCATCGTCGAGCGCACCGGCGCCCAGTCCGGCGACCTGATCTTTTTCGGCGCCGACAAGACCAAGGTCGTCAATGATGCGATGGGCGCATTGCGCAGCAAGATCGGTCACGAAAAGAACTATCTCAATGGCAAGGCCTGGGAGCCACTGTGGGTCGTCGATTTCCCCATGTTTGAGTTCAGCGAAGAGGACAAGCGCTGGACGGCCTGCCACCATCCCTTCACCTCGCCCAAGGACGGCCACGAGGAACTCATGGCGACGAACCCGGGCGAGTGCCTGGCCAAGGCCTACGACCTCGCCCTCAACGGATGGGAAATCGGCGGCGGTTCGGTACGTATCCACAAGGCTGATGTGCAGGCGCGCGTCTTCGAGGCACTCGGTATCGGCGATGAGGAGCAGCGCGTGAAGTTCGGTTTCCTGCTCGACGCGTTGCGCTACGGCGCGCCGCCTCACGGCGGCCTGGCCTTCGGCCTAGACCGCATCGTCACCATGATGACCGGCGCCGAATCGATCCGCGACGTCATCGCCTTCCCCAAGACACAGCGCGCCCAATGCTTGCTCACCGATGCGCCCTCGGACGTCGACGAGAAGCAGTTGCGCGAACTGCATATTCGCCTGCGGCAGAAAGTGGAAACGCAAGTCGAAGTCGGCAAGGCTTGATCATGCTGCGCGGTTTTCTTGCCCTGCTGCTGGCTTGTTTTCTGGGGCTGGCACAGGCACAGGAAATCGCAGCAGTCGACCTCCCCGCCGAGGCGAGAGAGACCCTGCAACTGATCGCCCAGAACGGCCCATTTCCCCATCAGCGCGACGGCGTCGTCTTCGGCAACTACGAGAAACAGCTACCGCCCAAACCGCGCGGCTACTACCGCGAATATACAGTCGCAACACCTGACGTAAAACAACGTGGTGCGCGCCGCATTGTTTGCGGCGGGGAGCGGCAACACGATTGCTACTACACCGCCGACCATTACCGCAGCTTTAGAAAGATCCGCGCATGACCGACACCCGCTATGCCGATATCCTGATCCGACTCGAACACGCCAGCGTCTATCACATGCCAGGCGATGGCGAAGC
Organism: uncultured Rhodocyclaceae bacterium; assembly: GCA_903930805.1. Taxonomy (GTDB): domain Bacteria; phylum Pseudomonadota; class Gammaproteobacteria; order Burkholderiales; family Rhodocyclaceae; genus Sulfuricystis. The sequence continues at coordinate 2,261 of CAIYZZ010000204.1, forward strand.
CGGGCTGATTGCCGCTGCCGAGCAAAACGGCTTTACGGTTTTCCGCGTCAATCTGGCAGACGTGCGCGACAAAGCCGAACTGCTCAAGACCATCGGCAGCGCCATGGGTTTCCCCGAGTGGTTCGGTCACAACTGGGATGCACTGCTCGACTGCCTGACCGACCTCGGCTGGCAACCGGCCGATGGCTATGTCGTCATTCTTGAGCATTGCGACGGCATCCACGGGCGCACGGAAACCGACTTCGTACAGATGCTGCAAGTCTTCGAGGCCGCTGCCAATGAGTGGCGCGAACAAGGCTTCGCTTTCTGGTGCTTCGTTGACATGCAGGCTGACGGCATCAACTGGCTTGCTGATATTGCCTGACGGCCCGCCGGCCTCCTGCCCTACTGTGCCCGGCACGAAAAAACCCGTCTCCGTCCTGGTCGTCATCCACGACCCATCGCTCAATATTCTGCTGCTCGAACGTGCGGCGCATCCAGGCTACTGGCAGTCGGTCACCGGTAGTCAAGAGGCCGACGAAAACTTGCCCACGACAGCAATGCGCGAAGTTGCCGAAGAAACCGGCATCATGTGTGCTCCTGACGACCTGCGCGATTGGCGCATGACGAACCGCTTCGAGATTTTCGCCGAGTGGCGCGACCGCTATCCGGCGGGTGTCACGCACAACACCGAGCATATCTTCAGCCTCTGCGTCCCAGAAAACACCACAGTGCGCACCAACCCGGACGAACATCGCGCCTGGCGCTGGCTGCCCTGGCACGAAGCCGCCACTGCCTGCTTTTCCTGGACTAATCGCGATGCGATCATGATGCTCGGACGCGCTGCCAACTGATTTGAAAAGTCGGCGCTGGCAAGACGGCGGCAGTAGAATTCCGCCGTCTTTTCATTTCCTCTGGCACCATGACTACCGACACCCTCCCCGCCACTACCAAGGCCAAAATCCTTGGTGAAGCCCTGCCCTACATCAAGCGCTTCTTCGACAAGACGATCGTCATCAAGTACGGCGGCAACGCCATGACTGAACCAAAGTTGAAGGACTGCTTCGCGCGTGACGTGGTGCTGCTCAAGTTGGTCGGCATGAACCCGGTGGTAGTGCATGGCGGCGGCCCGCAGATCGAGGATCTGCTCAAGCGTGTCGGCAAGCAGGGCACTTTCATCCAGGGCATGCGCGTCACCGACGAGGAAACCATGGATATCGTCGAGATGGTGCTCGGCGGCCAGGTTAACAAGGAGATCGTCAGCCTCATCAACCAGCACGGTGGCAAGGCGGTTGGTCTCACCGGCCAGGACGGTAACTTCATCCGCGCCAAGAAGCTCATGTTACCGAACAAGGATAGGCCCGAGGAGATGATCGATATCGGCTCGGTCGGCGAGATCACCTCGATCGACCCCACGCTCATTGCCTTTCTCGATACCGGCGACTTCATTCCGGTCATCGCCCCCATTGGTGTCGGCCCGCAGGGCGAAACCTACAACATCAACGCCGACGTCGTCGCCGGCAAGATCGCCGAAGTACTCAACGCAGAAAAATTGGTGTTGCTGACCAACACGCCGGGCGTCCTGAACAAGGCTGGGGAGTTGCTGACCGGTGTCACACCGAAAGAAATTGATGCCATGGTCGGGGACGGCACACTTTCCGGCGGAATGCTGCCAAAGATCGCCTCGGCACTGGACGCGGCAAGGAGCGGCGTGAAGAGCGTGCATATCGTTGACGGTCGCGTCGAACACGCACTGTTGCTGGAAATTCTCACCGACGAAGGCGTCGGTACATTGATCAAGTCGAAGTGAGCGCCATCATGACCCAACCCGGCGAACGCAAGCTACAAATTTTGCAGGCTATTGCCGCCATGCTGGAAAATCCAGCCGGTGAAAAAATCACCACCGCCGCACTGGCAGCCAGGCTGGAGGTTTCCGAAGCCGCGCTCTACCGGCACTTCCCGAGCAAGGCCCGCATGTTCGAAGGACTGATTGAGTTCATCGAAACCGCACTTTTTTCGGTGATCGGCCAGATCGCCGCCACGGAAGAAAATGGCCTACGTCAGGTTGAGTTGATGCTCGCTGCCACCCTACGCTTTGCCGGCAAGAATCGTGGCCTCGCCCGCGTCATGATTGGTGACGCTCTCGTGCACGAAAACCCGCGTCTGCAGGTGCGCATCAATCAATTGTTCGAGCGACTGGAGGCCTCGCTCAAGCAGGCATTGAAGATTGCCTTGGCGCAGGGCACCCTGCCCGCCGAGCACGACTGCCCGGCACATGCCGATCTGCTGGTATGCCATCTGCTGGGCCGCCTGCAACGCTTTGCCAAAAGCGGCTTCAAGGATGATCCGCTCAGCCATTGGGCGGCACAGTGGCCGCTGCTGGCCAACTGATCGCCCGCAATAAATCTCTGCGCCGTCCCGCCAGTGCCGACTTTTATTTACGCAACAGTTCGGCAGCTTCCAGGGCGAAGTAAGTCAGGATGCCGTCCGCACCGGCTCGCTTGAAAGCGAGCAGGGATTCCATCATCACGGCATCGTGGTCCAGCCAGCCATTGGCGGCCGCCGCCTTCAGCATCGCGTATTCGCCGCTCACCTGATAAGCGTAGGTCGGTACGCCAAACGTGTCTTTCACTCTGCGCACGATGTCGAGGTAGGGCATGCCCGGCTTCACCATCACCATGTCGGCGCCTTCTTCGATGTCGAGCGCTACTTCGCGCAACGCCTCGTCGCTGTTGGCCGGGTCCATCTGGTAAGTGTATTTGTTGCCCTTGCCGAGATTGCCAGCCGAACCGACCGCATCACGAAAGGGACCATAGAAGCTCGACGCATACTTCGCCGAATAAGCGAGGATGCGCGTGTGGATCAGTTTCTCCGCATCCAAGGTCGAGCGAATGACACCGACGCGACCGTCCATCATGTCCGAAGGTGCTACCACGTCAGCACCGGACTGTGCATGGCAAAGTGCCTGTTTCGCCAGCGCTGCCAGTGTTTCATCGTTCATCACGTAGCCGGTGGGATCGGCAGGATCGATCAGCCCGTCTTGTCCATGGCTGGTGTAAGGGTCGAGCGCCACATCAGTGATGATGCCAAGTTCCGGAAATTCCTTCTTGAGCCGCGCTACCACGGTCGGCACCAGTCCGGCGGGATTCCAGGCTTCCGCCGCGCTTCCGCTCTTTTTTGCGATATCAATCACCGGAAACAGGGCCAACGCGGGAATACCCAGCATCAGCGCACGTTCCGCCACCAGCAGCAAGCGATCCAGGCTGACGCGCTCGACGCCCGGCATCGAGGCAACCGACTCGGTACGATCGGCACCTTCTAACACGAACACCGGATAAATGAAGTCGGCCACAGTCAGCACCGATTCGCGCATCAAACAGCGGGAAAAATCGTCACGACGCATGCGACGCATGCGCGTTCCCGGAAATACACCTTTACTAATCATGGTCTTAGCCTTAAAAATACTGGAACTTATTTGTCGATTATCTATCATAACAAGTGGAGGGTGACGAACCTTCCCCCGCTTCACCTCCCTGAGCGGGCGCCTCGATTTTGTATCGAGGTATTCGACCCCCGACTTTATCCCCTTTAGTCGGGGGTCTTTTCTTTTTCACCCAGCCAGCCGCCAATCACACATTCCGCCTCATCGATCCCGGTCTTTTTCAAACTCGAAAACAGCTGCACCGTAAAGGGTATCTCGGGAAAGTCGGTGCTGGCGGTACGGCGGGTCGCTTCAAGCGTCTTAGTTTGCTCCTGACGCGTCAGCTTGTCGGCCTTGGTGAGCAGACAGTGTATCGGTTTGCCGGTAGCGGCAAACCAGCCGATCATCTGGCGGTCAAGTTCAGTCAGCGGACGACGCGCATCCATGATCAGCACAAGCCCAACCAACGCTTCGCGCCGCGTCAGGTAGTGTTCGAGCAAACCCCGCCATTGCTGACGTACCGCATCGGGTACATCAGCATAGCCATAACCTGGCAGATCCACCAAGGCTGCGCCATTTTTGAGGCGAAACAGGTTAATGAGCTGGGTTCGCCCCGGCGTCTTGGAGACGTAGGCTAGCCGGGTATGCACCGCCAGCGTATTGATGGCTGAAGATTTACCGGCGTTGGAGCGACCGGCGAAGGCGATTTCGGCACCGCCGGCCTGCGGCAATGCTTTGGGGTCGGCGACGGAAATCTCGAAGACGGCGTGGCGAAACAGTGAAGGCGGCATAGGCGGAAAACACTCAAGAGGAGCAGCAAAAATTCAAGCTGGTATACAATAGCGCGTTTGTTATTCGAGCTGTTCTCCGAGGAGCTTCACGATGGTCCGCTTTTCGCTCACGTCGATGTTTTCCGTCGCCGCATTCACGCTGGCATCGCTTGCCCAGGCCAATGAGCCGGCCAAATCAGCCGTTTATCAAGGGGATGCAGCCAAAGGCCAGCCCCTGGCATCCGCCGTCTGCGGTGCCTGCCATGGCCCGGACGGTAACAGTGTCGCCGCTGCCAACCCCAAGCTCGCCGGCCAGCATGCTGCCTATCTCGTCAAGCAGATGAAGAACTTCAAGGGCGGCCCGGATGGCAAACCCGAACGCACTAATGCCATCATGAATGGCATGATCGCTCCCTACACTGAAGAGCAGATGAAGGACTTTGCCGCCTATTTCGCATCGCAAAAGCAGGGCGGTGGTGAAATGAAGAATAGCGACACCCTCGAGCTAGGCAAAAAACTTTTTCGCGGTGGCGACGCCAGCAAGGGCCTGCCGGCCTGTGCCGGTTGCCACGGCCCCGCCGGTGCTGGCCTGCCCGCGCAATTTCCGCGTATTGGCGGCCAGCATCCCGAATACATCGAAGCCCAGTTGAAAACTTTTCGCGTCAGCGAACGCGCCAACGATCCCAACAAGATGATGCAGATGATCGCCCTCAAGATGACCGATGCC
>CAIYZZ010000205.1 GCA_903930805.1 uncultured Rhodocyclaceae bacterium
GCATGTCGCCCTGCCCCAGCAACGCTTCGGCACCCATCTGATCGAGGATGGTGCGCGAGTCGATCTTGCTGGAAACCTGGAACGAGATGCGCGTCGGAATATTTGCCTTGATCAGGCCGGTGATGACATCGACACTCGGCCGCTGGGTAGCAAGAATCAGGTGGATACCGGAGGCTCTGGCCTTTTGAGCGAGTCGGGCAATCAATTCCTCGACTTTTTTGCCGACCACCATCATCAGGTCGGCGAGTTCATCGATCACCACGACGATGAAGGGCATGGTTTTTAGAGACGGCACGCCGGGGTCGGGATCGCCTTGCAGCGCGAATGGATCGGGGATGGGCATGCCGGCCTTTTCGGCCTCGCGCACCTTGCTGTTGAAACCGGAGAGATTGCGTACGCCGAGAGAACTCATCAATTTGTAGCGGCGCTCCATTTCACCCACACACCAGTGCAGCGCATTGGCGGCCTTGGTCATGTCAGTGACGACAGGTGCCAGCAGATGCGGGATGCCTTCGTAGACTGAAAGCTCCAGCATCTTCGGATCGACGAGGATGAGGCGCACATCCTTCGGCTCGGATTTATAAAGCAGCGAGAGAATCATCGCGTTGATGCCCACCGACTTGCCGGAACCGGTGGTTCCCGCCACCAGCAGGTGCGGCATCTTGGCCAGATCGGTAACCATCGGCTGGCCGGCAATATCTTTGCCCAGAGCCATGGCTAGATGCGAGTGCATGTCGTGATAGACCTTGGCCCCGAGAATTTCCGAGAGGCGCACGGTCTGTCGGCGCGGGTTGGGCAACTCAAGCGCCATACACGACTTGCCGGGTACGGTTTCGACAACACGGATGCTGACGAGCGACAGCGCCCGTGCCAGATCCTTGGCGAGACCGACGATGGTGGCACCCTTGATGCCGGTGGCCGGCTCAATTTCGTAGCGCGTCACCACCGGGCCGGGGTGGGCAGAGGTAACCAGCACCGTCACGCCGAAGTCGGCGAGCTTTCTTTCAATGAGGCGCGAGGTGAATTCGAGGGTTTCGCCACTCGGCAATTCCTCGTTGCTGTGATGGGCCTCGTCGAGCAAATGCAGGGGCGGCAGCGCCTCACCGGGAGCATCGAAAAACAAGGGCGTCTGGCGCTCTTTCTCGATGCGTACTTCGGCTTTCTTTGCCAGCGGAATTTCGAGGTCGACCGGCTCGATCCGCACCGGGGGGGGGGGGTTGTTTTCGAACTTTTTGCGCTCTACCGTAACCACAGCCTCGCGCCGTTCGGCGATTCCACGCCCATAGCGGCGATCCTGCCAGCCTTCCCACAGAGCAATGGCACCATACCAGGCAGATTCAAGCAGGCCGCCAACTTTTTCGGCGAACCACAGCCACGACAAACCGGTCACCAGGCTCCATCCCGCCATGGCCATCACGAGCAGAATGAGGGTGCCACCGATGAAGCCGAGATAGGTAGCGGTCAGCCGGCCGACTTCATATCCAAGCAGACCGCCGGGTGCCAAAGGCAGTGGCTTGGTCAGGCTCCAGAAACGCATCGACTCCAGGCCGCAACTGGCCACCAACAGAATGACAAACCCCAGCAGAGCGATAAACAACGGCCGTCGATCGTCACCGAACCAATGGCTGACGCGGTGATAACCCGAGGCCACCAGCAGGAACAGAAGCACGGCCCACAACCAGGCCGACAAGCCGAACAGATATAGCATTAAATCGGCCAGCCAGGCACCAAAGCGCCCGCCCGGATTGGCGATGGCATCGACCATGGCCGCCTGCGACCAGCCAGGATCTGCCTTGTCGTAACCCCAGAGAATCAGCGCCAAATAGAGGCCGGCAGCGGCCACGGCAAGCCAGCGCGCCTCATGCACCAGCGCGGCGATGCGCTCGGGCAGTGGCTGGGCAATACTGCCCTTCTGCGGGAGGGAAAGCGAAGCGTAGGACATGGGCGGAATTCCGGACGATAGAAACGCCCCGATTCTCGCGCGGAGTCACGCGAATAATCGGCGGAACAGGGAAGCATTCCCGCCCCTAGTCCACCAGAATCGGCCCTTATAATTGGCGGCATCGATTCTGAGAGGATTTCAAGATGTCCCAGGCACCACAGCGCCATTGCAAGCTCCTGATTCTCGGCTCCGGCCCTGCGGGCTACACTGCTGCCGTCTATGCCGCCCGCGCCAACCTGAACCCGGTGCTGATCACCGGGATGGCTCAGGGCGGCCAACTGATGACCACCACCGAAGTCGATAACTGGCCGGCCGACGCCGACGGCGTGCAGGGCCCCGACCTGATGGCGCGTTTCGAGAAGCACGCCGCACGCTTCAACACCGAGATGATCTTCGACCACATCCACACCGCCAAACTCACCGAGAAACCGATGAAACTGATAGGCGATGCCGGTGAATACACCTGTGACGCCCTGATCATCGCCACCGGCGCTTCGGCGCAGTATCTTGGCCTGCCCTCCGAAGAAAAATTTTCCGGCAAGGGTGTTTCGGCGTGTGCCACCTGCGACGGTTTCTTTTACAAAAATCAGGCCGTTGCAGTCATCGGCGGCGGCAATACGGCGGTCGAGGAAGCACTGTACCTCGCCAACATCGCCAACCACGTCACGGTCGTACATCGCCGCGACAAGTTCCGCGCCGAAAAGATCATGCAGGACAAGTTGTTCGAGAAAGAGAAGGCCGGTAAGGTCACCATCAAGTGGAATTGCGTTCTCGACGAGGTGCTGGGCGACAAGACCGGCGTCACCGGCATGCGCATCAAGAATGTAAAGACCAGCACGACTGAAGACATTTCGCTGATGGGCGTGTTCATCGCCATCGGCCACAAACCGAACACTGATTTGTTCGCCGGACAACTTGAAATGGAAAACGGCTACATCGTGACGCAGGGCGGCCGTGCGGGCAATGCGACGGCCACCAGCATTCCCGGCGTATTCGCCGCCGGCGACGTACAGGATCATATCTACAAACAGGCCATCACCTCGGCTGCGACCGGTTGCCAGGCCGCGCTCGACGCCGAGAAGTTTCTCGACAGTCAGTGACATGCCGCCCAGGACGCTCGATGCCGCATCGCGCGCCCTGTTCAAGGCGGCGGTCGCCGATGCCGTGCCGCTGACGGTCGATCACATCCACCACGAACCACCCCCATCGCCACCAATTCCGCGCCAACGCCAGCGCGACGAGCGTGCCGCTTTGGGCGAATCGCTCGCCGACGTCGACTTGCTTGAGTTGCAACTCGAAGGCGGCGACGAAGCGGTGTTCCTCAAACCGGGCATGGCAACCAAGGTACTCAAAGATCTGCGTCGCGGCCGCTGGGTAGTGCAAAATCACCTCGACTTGCACGGCCTGCACCGCGATGAGGCGCGCCGGCAAGTCGCCACCTTCCTTGCCGAGTGCCGCGCTCACGATCACCGCTGCGTGCGCATCGTGCATGGCAAGGGCCATGGCTCGCCGGGACGCATTCCCGTATTGAAACGCCTGGTGCTTGGCTGGCTGGCGCAACGTCAGGAAGTACTCGCTTACTGTCAGGCCCGTACCATCGAGGGCGGCGCCGGCGCGGTGATCGTTCTACTGGCAACCGAGACACCGCCCCGACAACCCCAACGCACCCCCCGCGACCGCACATGACAAAACGCCCAACCTTTCTTGCTCACCCGCTCATCGGCCCGTCACTGCTGCTGCTCCTGTTGGCCCTCGTTTCGATCCTGTCACGGCCACTAACACCGATCGACGAAACGCGCTACCTTGGCGTGGCATGGGAGATGTGGCAGAAGAATGAATATCTGGTGCTATTCAAGAATGGCGCGCCCTACAGCCATAAACCGCCACTGCTGTTCTGGCTCTACAACCTGGGCTGGGCGATCACCGGCATCAGCGAGTGGTGGCCAAGGATGGTGTCGCCGCTATTTTCCTGCGGCGCCCTGTGGATAACCCTGTCGATCAGCCGCCAACTTTGGCCCGGGGATCGGAATACTGGCCAGCAGGCCTTGTGGATCCTCTCTTCCAGCCTGCTCTGGATGCTTTTCTCCACCTCCGCCATGTTCGACGTGATGCTGACGTTTTTTGTGCTGATGGGAATACGCGGTCTGCTGGTGGCGGCAAACGCTTCCATGCTGCGTGGCTTCGCCTGGCTCGGCGTTGCCATCGGCTTCGGTGTCCTGGCCAAGGGCCCGGTCATCCTGCTGCACCTGCTGCCCGTCGCCCTGCTGGCCCCCTGGTGGAAGCCCGGTCTGCCCGGGAAAAAATGGTACGGCGGCATATTCCTGGCAATCCTTGGGGGCACAGCCATCGCACTGACCTGGGCCATCCCGGCAGCGATCCAGGGGGGTGAAGAATACCGGCGCATGATCTTCTGGGGGCAAACCGCCAACCGCATGGTGGACTCTTTTGCCCACAAACGCGCCATCTGGTGGTACCTGCCCTTGCTCCCGATACTGCTTTTCCCATGGATTACCTGGTCAGGGCTATGGCGTGGCCTGTTTGCTCAAGCACAGCAGCGACTGGATAGCGGTTTGCGTCTGTGTCTGGCCTGGCTGGTGCCGACATTCATCTTTTTCTCGCTGCTCAGCGGCAAGCAGGTCCATTACCTCGTCCCGCTCATTCCTGCATTCGCCCTTCTTGCCGCACGCCTGTCCAAACAAGCGCGCCCTGGCGGGGTGTGGCTGCCGGGTCTGCTGGTTGCCGCCGCAGGTATTGCAATGCTTTATTTCTCCCAGGCGAGAGTGCTACCGGGCATGCTGAAGGTTTGGGAACCTCTACCCTGGTGGCCAGGTGCAGGCTTGCTGGCAGTGACCATTGTTTCACTCGGTCTGGGGCGCAATCCCGAGCGACAAACCCGTGCGCTGGTCGTCATGGGTGCCGCCCTGTATATCTCGATCCTGGCACTGACCGCAGGTAACTTGCGACAAAGGTTCGATGTCCACCCCATCGCCATCGAAATTCGCAAACTTCAGGACCAAGGAGTCCCAGTGGCAAATAACGGGATTTATCACGATCAGTTCCATTTCGCCGGCAGGCTCGACAAAACGATCGACGAACTCAACGAACCGACAGACATGGGTGTCTGGTTCGCCAGGCACCCGGATGGGGTGGTCATCCTCTACACATCCGGCGTTGCAGCACAGACGGCGCTGTTTGCGCAGCCGTACATAGGCGAGCATGCCTTGCTGGTCAATTTTCATCAGGCGCAAGCGCTCGGCTTAATCAAGGAAGATCAATAACGCCGTCCCGCCAGCACCGACTTTTCGTTTGGCATAGCGGCCGCTCTGCAGCCGCAGGTGATAACACTACGAGCACCATTACCATCAAGCGTCGCTTTCCGCCAATGTGGTGGTAATTGCGCGCAGGCGCTCCGCGAATGTGATTGACACGGCCGTCATCAATTTGAATGCAATATCGGGGTGTTGCGTCGTGAGACGTTCGAAGTCTGCTGCCGCAATCCAGTAGCATCGGGTCGGTTCGATAGCGACAATGCTTGCGGAGCGCGGTCGGTGATCGAGCAAGCCCATTTCGCCGAATACCGCACCCTTGCTGAGGGAGCGAACGCGCCGCTTGCGGCCGGTGCCGGGAATATCGATCAGCACGTCTACGCAACCAGCGGCCACAAAATAAGCTCCGTTGGGCGACGAGCCCTGCACGAACAGGGCTTCGCCGCGAGCGAAGTTCACCGGCCGGTAATAGCCGCGCAGAACCCGAAGCGTCGGCCTGTCCAACATGGCAACCAACGGTGAGGCCGCTACCGGCGACTCTGTAGAATTCTGCGGCGGCAAAGCATGTGCCAAATGAGACTCGCACAGGGCCACGGCGGAATCCGTATCGCTGAAAAAGCGCGCTTCGCCTAACGCTTGCAGAGTGCCAAGCTCGGCGAGCCTGGCCCAGTTGGCGTGTGAGCGCGAGGGGGAGCTGCCCGTTGCGCCATGGTTTTTGCGATTTTTCCGCCGTTCGCGATCGACATGACTCACCACCAGCAAACCGCCCAAAGGGGCAAGCTTGGCATTGATGCGCTCCAGCGCACGCGCTCCAGTAGCATCGATATGCTTGACACGCCGAAAATCGAGCACGATGTGCACGACCTTCTCGCTTATCAGTTCGTCGGCGCGCGATTCGAGCTCATGCGCGGTACCGAAGAATAGCGCGCCCTCTATTTCCAGGATGGCAATCTGCTGGCCATGACGTTCGACAAACAAGCGGCGGGTGATGTCGTCATACATACCGGGGATCAAGTTTGTTGCGCGGTAAGCGCGCCTTACCGGGCTATGCGCCATCTGCACGACAAATGAGAGCAGGGAAATAGCAAGGCCGGCACCTACGGCGGTTGCCAAATCCGCAATCAGGGTAATACCAACCACAATAGCCACTAAAAACAGATCCCCCAATCCGATCAAACTGCGCTCCCTGCGGGCAAGCAGGAGTCGGATTCGTGCCAGTGTCCACTTGTCGAACAGATCCAGGCCCAGTGCGATCAGCAGCCCCGCCATGACTGCCTGCGATAGAACAGAAATCAAGGGTGTCAGCGCCAACACGATTGCCAGCGTAATCAGTGCAATCACGATTGGGGTCAGCGCGCTCACCATGCCCGCCCTGATCGCCGCCTGACTGCGTACCAGACTGCCGGAACTGGGAGACATACTGAACATGCCCGCCAGCGTATTGCCAAGTCCTTCTGCCATCAATTGCCGGTCGCCATTCGAGCGGCGAGACATCAGGTTGTCGATCGCAACGCTCGCCAGCAGCGTATCCAGCGTGGCGAGGATGGCCATCGACAGCGCTGAAATGATGATCGGCCGCACCAGTGTCAGACTTTGGGATGCGCCGAGTACGGCACCCACATCTGCACCGATGAAGTCCAAAGTCAAGTCGCCCGGAGGCGGCAGGGTTCCGCCCAGCGCGGCTCCCCAGCCAAAGGCTGCCAGCACATGGAAAATCGCCGTGCCACCTAGCACCGCCAGCAGCAAGGCGGGCAGTCGTGTCGTTATTCTGGGCAGTAGTTTCACTGCTGTGGCAGAGCCAAGCGCCAGGATCAGTGCCGCCGGCTTGATTTCATCAAGGTGGCTGAGCAGCGCCAGCACCGAGTGCTGTGGCGTTACGCCTGTAGCTGACCACACCTGGCTAAGAATGATCAGTACCGCAGTGCCGTTGATGAATCCAGCGACCACAGGAAGCGGCACATAATTCGCCAACCGACCCAGACGGAATGCGGCGAACAGCATCTGCAGCAGCCCACAACCGACCACCGACAAGCACGCCAGGGACAAGGCGACAGGTGCAGGATCGGAAAGCTGTGCCAATTCCGGCGCATGCATCAGATAGCCGATCAGTGCTGAAAACACCAGCACTGAGGAGGCGCGCGGACCAGCCACGGAAAACGGGTTGCCGCCAAAAACGACCGCAGCCAGCCCACACACGACTGAACTGTATAGCGCCACCAACGGCCCGATCGTGGCGAAGGGCCCACCCAGGGCCGCACCGATGATCAACCCATAGGCGAAACCTTGTGTGATGGAAACCAGAGAGCCAAGCAGCGCCGCTTTCAGATCCGCCCGCGGATTCGCGTTCATGGACGGCCGCACGAGATTTGGCGCTGCCCAGTTCAATAACCGTGAAAAGTTGGCGTGCATCGGATCGATTGAGAAATGAAGACCCCTGGAGTCCTGCCCGCCTCCTTCTAATGCTGACTGGCGTGTGTTGCAAACTCCGGACTGTGTGTGCAGACCTCAAATACCTCAACGTCGTTGCTGAACCCCTTCAGCTTGAACTGACCCAGTGACTTCAACTTGCTCGCGTCGGGAAGGTTCGTGACTTTTTCGGCGACCGAAGAGGAGACGAGAATCTGCCCGCCGCCTGCTTCTGCGCAAAGTCGCGCGGCAAGATTGGTTACTCTGCCAATAGCACCATAATCGCGACGTCCATCGAAACCTATTGCACCGATCGTCGCCAGACCCTTGGCAATACCGATACCCATGGTTAGCGTGTAACCACGACTTTCCCATTCGGCGCGCAAGGTCTCGAATCGGGCTTGCATTTCCACCGCCATGGCCAATGCGGTGCCTGCCGGGTCGGCAATCTCGATCGGATCATTGAAAAATATCATCATTCCGTCACCGGTAAAGCGTTCCAGGGTGCCCCCGAAGCGCATGATCAATTCCCCCATGGCGGCGTGATACTCGCTCAGCGCGCCGATCACTGCCTCGGGACTGACCGTCTCGCTAAACGCCGTATAGCCGCGCAGATCGAGAAAGAGCACGACGATTTCGCGGCGCCGCGGAACCAGCAGTTCATCCGCGTCATTGGAAAGCAGAAGCTCGGCAACGGCCGGCGAAAAGAAACGGCGCAATTTCTCCAGCCGCTCGATGCTGGCAATACCTTCAGCCACGCGCGTGCTCAGCATGCGGTTCCACTCCAGGAGTTGTTGCGCCTGCCGGTGCAGCGCGAGCTGCGTTCGCACCCGCGCCAGCACGATGGGCGGACTGACGGGCTTGGTAATGTAATCCACCGCGCCCAATTCGAAGCCGATCCGCTCATCGTCGATGCCATCCATGGCCGTGACAAAGATCACCGGGATATGCTTGCACGCGGGATCGGCCTTCAGCGTGCGGCACACCTCGTAGCCATCCATCTCCGGCATCATGATGTCAAGCAAGATCAGGTCGGGCGGCGACTTGCTGACAATCTTGATGGCCCGCGCGCCACTGTTTGCCAGTTTGACTGTGTAATGCCCATCCAGAACATCGCTCATCAGTGATAAATTTTGCGGCATATCGTCCACCACCAGAATGGTTGGACTGAGAGCGGGTGACGCGGTCTTATGCACGATACATTCCTTTTCCCTGTATTTGCTGCGACTCACCATGCCGGCGAAAACTCCGATGTGCGCCAGCCACCAGCTCCTTACTTTCCCCAGTCGGGTATTTTCCTACAAATTCCCGCTGGATAATCAAACAACAAGAGCATTCGCCCGGAAGCGACGAGCAGCAGCGATTCGGTTGTGCATCTTCTTGCTGACAGGAGCAAAATACCGTAACGGGGAAACAAGGAGCAGGAAATGCCCAATGCAGTGATAGAAGACTGGGATCAGTTCAGAGCTTTTCTTGCCGCTCAGCCGTTGTGCAAATGGTCAGCGCAAAAACAACGAGAGATTGCCGCGGGAACGCATCGCGACCGCGGACGGTCCTCTATCCATCCGCCGCCAAAGAACGACAACGCTGACCTTGCTGCCGCCCTGTCTTCAATGGCGTGATGGTCGGCTAAATCTCGTACAGACTCAGGCGAACAGCCAGGGCTGCGCCGCCTTGTGCTTCGCTTCGAAAGTCCTGATCGCCTCGGCATGCTGCAGCGTCAAGCCGATTTCATCCAGACCGTTCATCAGGCAATGCTTGCGATGCGGCGTGATATCGAAGCCGAAGGATTCGCCTGCGGGCGTCGTCACTTTCTGGCTGGCCAAATCGACGCTCAGACGATACCCCTCTTGGGCTGCGCATTCGGCGAACAATTTATCGACCACGAAGGCGGGCAGCATGATCGGCAGGATGCCGTTCTTGTAGCTGTTGCCGAAGAAGATGTCCGCGAAGGAGGGCGCGATCATGACTTGGAAACCATAATCCTCGATGGCCCAGGGCGCGTGCTCGCGGCTGGAGCCGCAGCCAAAGTTGTCGCGGGCCAGCAGAATTTTCGCACCCTGATAGCGCGACTGGTTGAGGACGAAATCTTTACGCAGTGGCCGGTGAGTGCAATCCATGCCCGGCTCGCCCTGGTCGGTGTAACGCCATTCGTCAAACAGGTAGGGGCCGAAGCCCGAGCGCTTGATCGACTTGAGAAACTGCTTGGGAATGATCGCGTCGGTATCGACGTTGGCGCGGTCTATCGGGCAGACCAGGCCGTTGAGTTGCGTGAATGCTTTCATCTTGTTTCGCTCAGAAAGGGTTGCGGATATCGACAAAGTGGCCAGCGATGGCAGCAGCAGCAGCCATTTCCGGACTGACCAGATGGGTGCGACCACCCGCGCCCTGGCGGCCTTCGAAATTGCGGTTCGAAGTGGAGGCACAACGCTCACCCGGTTCCAGACGGTCGGCATTCATGGCCAAGCACATGGAACAGCCCGGCTCACGCCACTCAAAACCGGCTGCGATGAAAACCTTGTCCAGACCCTCCGCTTCCGCTTGGCGCTTGACGATGCCGGAGCCCGGCACCACCAGCACCTGCTGCACGCTCGCAGCTTTTTGCTTGCCCTTGGCCACTGCGGCAGCGGCACGCAGATCTTCGATGCGCGAGTTGGTGCAGCTGCCGATGAATACCTTGTCCAGCCTGATCTCGCTGATTGGCGTATCCGCTGTCAGCCCCATGTATTTCAGCGCGCGCTCGATGCCGGAGCGTTTCTGCGGGTCGGGCTCATTGGCCGGATTCGGCACGCGCGCACCGATGGCCAGCACCTGCTCGGGGGAAGTACCCCAGGTCACCTGCGGTTCGATCTTTGCCGCATCGAATTCAATCACGGCATCGAAAACTGCGTCCGCGTCCGATTTCAGCGTCTCCCAGTAAGTAACCGCCTTGTCCCAATCCGCCCCTTTTGGCGCGTATTGGCGACCTTTCAGGTATTCGACGGTCTTCGCGTCGGGCGCCACCAGGCCGGCGCGGGCGCCGCCTTCGATGGCCATGTTACAGAGAGTCATGCGGCCCTCCATCGACAGGCCGCGAATCGCAGAGCCAGCGAACTCAATGGCGTAGCCGGTACCTCCGGCCGTACCAATCTGGCCAATGATGGCCAGCGCCACATCCTTTGCCGTCACGCCAGCGCCGAGTTTTCCTTCGACGCTGATCAACATGCGATTGGATCGCTTGGCCACCAGCGTCTGGGTCGCCAGCACATGCTCAACTTCGGAGGTACCGATACCGTGCGCCAAAGCGCCAAAAGCACCATGCGTGGAGGTGTGGCTGTCGCCACATACCACAGTCATTCCCGGCAGGGTGGTGCCCTGCTCCGGGCCGATAACGTGGATGATGCCCTGGTTGGCATGCTTGAACGGAAAATAGACCAAGGCGCCGAATTCCTTGATGTTGGCATCCAGCGTTTCCACTTGCAGACGTGAGATCGACTCCTTGATGCCCTCGTCCCAGTGATCGGTGGGCGTATTGTGATCCGGATTGGCGACGATGGACGTGTTGCGCCACGGCGTGCGCCCAGCCAGGCGCATGCCCTCGAAGGCCTGCGGACTGGTCACCTCGTGCATGAGATGACGGTCAATGTAGATCAGGCAGGTGCCGTCAGCTTCCTCGCGGACTACATGCGATTCCCAAAGTTTGTCGTAAAGCGTCTTGCCAGTCATTGCAGTTCTCGTCAATGGAAAAACGTCAAGAATACATCAGGTGGGAGGCGACGCTCTCAGGAAGAATGAATTGGAAAAGTCGGCGCTGGTGGGACGGAATGCCCCGCATGGCAAACTGGGCCCGACCTTACTTCACGGACAACAAATAGGTCAGGAAATGTCCCTTCTCGGTGGCGTCGCAATCCCGGCTGTAGAGTTCCTCGCAATGCTGCGCGAAGTTCATCTCGACCTTGGCCGGGCTGGTAAATCGATCCGCATTCGCCACCGGAGCCAGTGGTGCGATGGACTTCTTGGAGGCCACGTGCTTGCCTTGCTGCCTGGGATCTTCGGTGTGACAGACCGAGCAAGCAGGCTCCTCGTCACCATCCCGGTTGCGCGTCTTGAGAAAGAACTGGCGACCGATATCAGCTGAAAACTCCACAACCGAGACCGGCTTGGACTTTGCCTTGACCGCTTCGGCCTTGGCTTTTTCTGCATAGCCGGCGATCAATTTCTGCATGACCTCGGTCTGTGTCGCGGAGATGCCCTCTGCCTGGACCGACGCCACCATGGTGGTACCGAGCACCAGCAGCAAGATTTTTTTCATTGTTTTCCCCCAACAAATATTTGGATTTATGGACATCGTAATTTTATGCTAACACGGCATCTATTGATGGCGTTCCTGATCGCGTAGCAGCTTGTATTCGATCGAATCGACCAGCGCCTGCCATGAGGCGTTGATGATATCGGTGGACACGCCGATGGTGGTCCAGTTTTCGTGATGATCGGTGGACTCAATGAGGACGCGCACGCGGGCGGCCGAGGCCTTGTCCGAGTCGAGCACGCGCACCTTGTAGTCGGTGAGCCTGATTTCGCCGATGGCTGGATAGAGCCGTTCCAGCGCCTTGCGCACCGCCTTGTCGAGGGCATTTACCGGGCCATCGCCTTCAGCGACGGTGAGCACCTCCTGGTCACCAACGCGTACCTTGATAATCACCGATGAATTCACGGCGTTGACGGAGGGTTCGTTGACGATGACCTTGAATTCGACCAGTTCGAAGAACGGCGTGTAGCGGCCGAGCATCTTGCGCACCACCAGTTCGAAGGAGCTTTCCGCCGCCTCGAACTGGTAGCCCTCGTGCTCAAGTTCCTTCAGTCGATCCAGGATACGGATGGTATCGGGCGATTCCTTGCCGAGCGTCGGGTCGATGGCGTTGATGCGTGCCAGCAGCGTGCTGCGGCCGGCCACCTCTGACATCAGCACGCGGCGGCTGTTGCCGACCCAATCCGGATTGACGTGCTCGTAGGAAATCGGGTTCTTCACCACCGCGTCGATATGCATGCCGCCTTTGTGCGCGAAGGCGTGGCCGCCGACATAGGGCGCCTTGTCGTTCTGCGGCATGTTGGCGATTTCGCTGACCGCACGGGCAACCGACGTCAGATGGCGCATGGCTGCCGGTGGAATGCACTCGTGGCCGAGTTTCAGTTGCAGATTCGGAATGATCGAGCACAGGTTGGCATTGCCGCAGCGCTCACCGAGACCATTGATGGTGCCCTGCACCTGAGTGGCCCCCGCCTGCACCGCCCGAATGGAGTTGGCCACCGCCATTTCGCTGTCATTGTGGCAATGAACGCCGACGCCAACCTGGAAGCGCTGGCAAACCACGCGGGTGATGTCAAATATCTCGTCAGGAAAGCTGCCGCCGTTGGTGTCGCACAAACACAAACAATCGGCACCTGCATCGGCGGCCTCTGCCAGGGTTTTCAGCGCATATTCCGGATTTTCCTTGTAGCCGTCGAAGAAATGCTCGGCATCGAATACCACCTCTTTGCCATGCTGCTTCAAATAGCGCACCGTGTCGCCGATCATGCGCAGGTTCTCGTCGAGCGTGGTGCGCAGAATCTCCAGCACCTGATAATCCCAACTCTTGCCGAAGATCGCGATCGCGGTGGTACCGGCCTTGAGCAACGACTGGATGTTGACATCGTCGGCGACGCAGATGCCAACCTTGCGCGTCGCGCCGAAGGCAATGATGCGGGC
>CAIYZZ010000206.1 GCA_903930805.1 uncultured Rhodocyclaceae bacterium
CAATCGTCCCTATTCCGTGCTGGGCCGCGACTACACACCGCTACAGGCGGCCGGATCATTCCGCCAAAGCGGAGTGGCGAGCTGGTACGGCCGTCGTTATCACGGGCAGAAAACCTCCAGCGGCGAACCTTATGACATGTTCGGCATGACGGCCGCACACCCGACCCTGCCGATCCCCTCTTATGTCCGCGTTACCCGCACGGACACCGGCAAAGCGGTGGTTGTGCGTGTCAATGATCGCGGCCCCTTCCTCCACAGCCGCGTCATCGACCTTTCCTACGCGGCGGCCTGGAAGCTCGGCATCGTCGACAACGGTAGCGGCACCGTCCTGGTCGAAAGCGTACTGCCAGATGGCCAGGTACCCGCAGTGCAGGCCGTCGAATCCATGCCGCCCATCATCAGCGCGGACAACAAACCCAGCGTGCTTAATGACATTCAGGAGCGCGGCGGCCACTACCTGCAACTCGGCGCTTTCGGCAGCCGCGACAATGCCGAATCGCTGAAAGCCAAGCTGTCCCGTGACCTGGGTGACCTGGGCAACAAACTGCTGATCCGCAGTACCGGCAACATCCATCGCCTGCAACTCGGCCCTTGGGTGGATACAGCAGAAGCGCGACGCATTGCAGAACAACTGAAGCTCGCCTTCGACCTGCCGAGTGTCCTGGTCAAATAGGCACACCCTGGCCGCACGGTATAATTTTTTCATTTCCGGTATTTTCTGCCATGCGTTTCCTGCCCCTTTTGCTGGCGTTGTTGAGCCTGTTTTCCGTCACTGCCCATGCCGACGAGCCGCCGCCCGCGCTCGCCGCCCGCGCCTGGATTCTTATCGACCACACCAGTGGGCAGGTACTGGCTGCGCAGAACCCCGATCAGAAGGTCGAGCCCGCTTCGCTCACCAAGATGATGACGTCCTACCTCGTCTATGCCGCCCTGAAGGATGGCAAGTTGAAGCGCGACCAAGTTGTGCCGGTGTCGGAAAAAGCCTGGAAAGCACTGGGTTCGCGCATGTTCATCGACCTGAAGATACCGGTGACGGTCGATGAACTGCTGCGCGGCATGGTTATCCAGTCTGGCAACGATGCGAGCATTGCGCTGGCCGAAACCATCGCCGGCAGCGAGGAAGCCTTCGCCAACCTGATGAATGCCGAGGCACGACGCCTCGGTCTCACCAACACCCACTTCGTCAATGCCACCGGCCTGCCCGATCCGGCGCACATGACCACCGCCGAAGATCTCGCGCGACTGACGACCGCACTGATCCGCGATTTTCCCGAAGATTACAAACTGTATGCGGTCAAGGATTACACCTACAACAAGATCAAGCAGCCCAATCGCAATCGGCTGTTGTGGGTCGATGCCACCATTGACGGCGTGAAAACCGGGCATACCGAAACGGCGGGGTTCTGCTTGGTCGCCTCGCAGAACGATGGCGCACGGCGCCTCACCGCCGTGGTGCTCGGTACCGCCTCGGACAATGCGCGCGTGCAGGAAACGCTGTCGCTTCTGCATTACGGCTTCCGCGCCTACGATGCGGTAAAGCTCTACGACAAAGGACAGACCCTGACACAGCTAAAAATCTACAAAGGTGCGCAGGCCACGGTCGCTGCCGGCTTTGCCGAAAATCTCGTGCTCTCCTTGCCCAAGGGTGTGGCGGGCAACAGCGCGCGCTTCAAGGTCGATATCGTCAGCCGTCAGCCACTCCTTGCACCGGTACGCCAGGGTGACGCCATCGCCACGCTGCGCCTGATGCTGGATGGCAAACCGTATGGTGAATATCCACTCGTCGCGCTGGCCGAAGTACCGGTCGCCGGTATTTTCGGCCGCGCCTGGGACAGCCTCCGGCTTTGGTTCAAATGACCTGCGTTTACCTCAATGGCGAGTTTCTGCCACTCGCCGCAGCGCGCATCTCGCCAATGGACCGAGGTTTTCTCTTCGGCGACGGTGTCTATGAAGTCATTCCGGTTTACTCGCGGCGTCCCTTCCGCCTGGCCGAACACCTCGCCCGACTGCAAAGCAGCCTCGCTGCCATTCGCCTCGCCAACCCGCTGACGCCAGAAGCCTGGCACGCGGTGATTGAGCGACTCGTTGCCGAGGCGGAATGGAATAACCAGTCGATACTGCTGCAAGTCACCCGCGGACCAATGGCGGTTCGCAACCACGCCTTCCCCGCCACCATCACCCCCACGGTATTCTGCCTCGTCGAGCCACTGCACACGCCGCCGGCCGAGTTGCGCGAAAAAGGCATCGCCGCCATATCGGCAGCCGACACGCGCTGGCTGCGCTGCAACATCAAGGCCACCTCACTGCTGGCCAACTGCCTGCTGCGCCAGATGGCGATGGATGCCGGCTGCGCCGAGACGCTGCTGTTCCGCGACGGCATCCTTTCCGAAGGCGCTGCCTCCAACATCTTCGTCATCAAGAGCGGCGTACTGCTCGCCCCGCAAAAGAATCACCTGATGCTCCCCGGCATCACCTACGACGTCGTGCTCGAACTGGCCGCCCAGCATGGGCTGCCCACCGAGGTGCGCGACATCGCCGACGCCGAAGTGCGTGCCGCTGACGAACTCTGGATGACCTCCTCGACCAAGGAGGTACTGCCCATCGTTGAACTCGATGGCCGAAAAGTCGGCGCTGGCGGGACGGCGGGGCCCGTTTTCAAAAAGATGTATGGCTGGTACCAGGACTTCAAGCGCACGGTGATGCATGGTGACGCAAGCTGAAACCCTGCTTGAATTCCCCTGCGAGTTTCCGCTCAAGATCATGGGTGCAACGCGTGACGACTTTGCCCAGGCCATCGTCGAGATCGTGCTGCGCCACGCACCGGATTTCGATGCAGCGCGGGTCGAGATGCGCCCCTCGAAAGCCGGCAACTACCTGTCGCTCACCTGCACCATCCGCGCCACGTCGAAGCCGCAGCTCGATGCACTGTATCGCGAACTGAC
>CAIYZZ010000207.1 GCA_903930805.1 uncultured Rhodocyclaceae bacterium
GATGTTGACGGTGATGTAGCTGGCGTACGGGTAGGCCTTGGTCAGTCCGATCAGGTAGTCGTCGGCGGCTCGCTCAATGGGGGTGTCGGCGTTCTTGCCGATGTTGATGCCCAGGATACCGTTGAAACGGGATGACTTGACGTTGGCAACGAGGGCGTCGATGCCGTGGTTGTTGAAGCCCATGCGGTTGATGATGCCCTCGACCTGCGGCAGGCGGAACATGCGGGGCTTGGGGTTGCCCGGCTGCGGGCGTGGCGTGACGGTACCGATCTCGATGTGACCGAATCCCCAACCGGCGAGTGCATCGATACATTCACCGTTCTTGTCGAGGCCGGCGGCGAGGCCGATGCGATTGGGGAAGTCGATGTCCATGACGCGGGTCGGGGTGTCGGATAACGGGCCGCCACCAGGAACAATCGTGCCGAAGGTGCGCATGCCGGTGATGGCCAGTTCATGCGCTGTTTCGGGGTCGAGGGCCAAGACGAAGGGTTTGACGAGGCAGTAGGGCAGCATGGGAGCATTGTAACGGTTGTCGGTAAAAGTCGGCTCTGGTAGGACGGCAAGCAGCGGCGTTTGCCAGCGGCTGGGATAAGATCCGGGTTGATCAATCACGAGGGAACAGAGGATGGCGCGCGCCGATCCGGCAGAACACGCAATGATCCGTTTGGAGTTGCGTCGCTTTACTTCCCGCTGCGATATGCAGGAGGGGCAGATCCGGCGTGCCGACACCTTGCGCGAAGTGGCCCGGTTGGCGAGCATTGCCGTGCCCTTCAAGTTATCGAACGAACTGGATGCGCGCGACTACCAGCGGCGTGTGACCCAGACAGCTGATGAATGCGCCCGCGAACTGATCACCGAGCAGGTTAACGCCTTCAGTCGGGCGGAGGGCGATTTCAGGGAAAAGCTGCGGGGCAATATGCGCGAAGACTGGGCCAATCTGACGGGTCCGCTGTCGCATCTGCGCAGTTGGGCGAACAACAAGTTGCTGGTTGCCGAGCAAAACCAATAGCCTGCTCTGCTACGTGTTCGGCTCCAGCGGCGCCCAGTTGGATTGCCGCAGGGCTTCGAGCGGACGGAATTGTGCTTTGTAGGCCATCTTGCGGCTGTGGTTGATCCAGTATCCAAGGTAAAGGTGAGATAAACCGAGCCGCTGGCATTGGGCGATTTGCCAGAGTACGGCATAGGTGCCGAAACTTGCGCTGCCGATGTCGGGATCGTAGAACGTGTAAACCGATGACAGGCCGTCATTGAGCAGGTCAATGATGCTGACCATGCGCAGTGCATCTCCCGCGTAAAACTCGATCAGGCGGCTATCGACATGGGTTTGCAGGAGGAAGTGTGCGTATTGTTCGCGACTGTCGCTGTCCATGCCACCGCCACAGTGGCGGGCGAGTTGATAGCGTTGGTACAGCGCATAATGCTCTTCGCGAAATACCAGAGGGTGTTCGCGGGCAACGAGATCACTGTGGCGCGTCAAGGCACGGCGCTGGCTGCGGTTCGGCGCGAAATGCTCGACGGGTATGCGCACGGGGACGCAAGCCTGGCAACTGTCGCACCACGGCCGATAGGTGAAGACACCGCTGCGGCGAAAGCCGATTTTCACCAGTTCGCTGTAGGTACTGGCATCGATCAGGTGGGTGGGCGTGCTGACCTGCGAACGTGCGACGCGGCCGGGTAGATAGGAACAGCCGTAAGGCGCGGTGGCGTAAAACTGGAGGAGTGGGAAAGGTGGCAGGTCGCGCAGGTGGGTCATTCTGTGCCGTACCGGTAATGATCAAGGATTGCGTCCTCTGGCCAGCGGCCGGGCGCGTTGCCATCGTTGACGAGCGTCGCTACCTGCGCGCGAAAATCATCGCGGGAAATGGGGCGGGCACCGAGCGAGGCGAGGTGTGTAGTTTCCATCTGGCAGTCAATTATGCCGAATTCGCGGCGCACAAGATGGGCGCAAAGATGGGCCAGGGAAATTTTTGAGGCATCGGTGGCGTGGGAAAACATTGATTCGCCGAAAAATGCCCGGCCGATCGCGATACCGTAAAGCCCGCCGATCAATTTGCCGGCGCGCCAGGTTTCGACGCTGTGGGCGATGCCGAGAGTATGCATTCGCAGGTAGGCGGTCTGCATTTCCATGCTGATCCAGGTGCCGGACTGTCCGGTACGAGGGGTTAAGGCACAGGCGGCGATGACCTGATCGAAGGCTGTATCGAGTGTGACCGTGTAATCGGCATGGCGCAGGGTTTTGGTCAGGGAACGCGAAAGCTTGAGTTTGTCGGGGAACAACACCATGCGCGGATCCGGGCTCCACCACAGGATCGGATCTCCCGGCGAGTACCACGGAAAGATGCCGAGCCGGTAGGCCGTCACGAGGCGTTGCGGCGACAGATCCGCGCCGGCCGCCAGAAGTCCGTTTGGCTCAAGCAAGGACGTGGCGACCGGGGGGAACGGGTCGCCAGTTTTCAACCATGGAATCATGCTGACTTAGGAAGACGAGGGTGTGCAGGAACAGGAGGGTCAGTCTAACCGAGGGTCACTTTCGATGATCCAGATAAGTCTTATTGAGTTGGCTATAATCAGCGCGAATCGACACTATTTTTTCGAGGAGTCGCGTGTGAGTTTCGGTGCTTACCTGATTCAGCAAAACGAGGGCAAGGTTGCCTCCAGCTTCGTTGCCATGCAGGAGGATCAACTCGACGTGGGCGATGTCACAATCGCTGTCGCGTACTCCGGCGTGAATTACAAGGATGCTCTGGCGGCCACGGGCGTGGGGCGCATCATTCGGCGATATCCATGTATTGGCGGCATCGACATGGCTGGTACGGTGGTAAAGAGTACCAGTCCGGATTTTGTTCCCGGCGATGCCGTAATCGCCACGAGCTACGACATCGGGGTGGCGCATCATGGCGGCTATGCCGAGTTGGCGCGTGTGCCGGCGCAGTGGGTATTGAAATTACCTTCGGGCTTGGATTTGCGCGCGGCGATGGCACTCGGCACGGCGGGTTTCACTGCGGGATTGGCCGTGGCACGTATGGAGCACAATGGATTGCGGCCTGAAAATGGGCCTGTGGTCGTTTCCGGTGCAACTGGTGGTGTAGGCAGCATCGCCGTGGAAATTCTCGCCAAGGCCGGCTATGAAGTGCACGCGCTGACCGGCAAGGCCGATGCAACGGATTACCTCAACGCATTGGGCGCGAAAGGAGTTATTTTGCGTTCCAGCCTTGACCTGGCAAAGATCAAGTCGCTCGACAAGGCGATCTGGGCAGGTGCCGTGGATAATCTGGGTGGCGATGTACTGGCCTGGATGGCCAGCACCATGAAACAGGGTGGCACGCTGGCGAGTATCGGCCTCGCCGCGAGCATGGAATTGAAAACCAGTGTTGCACCCTTCATTCTGCGCGGTGTATCACTACTCGGCATCGACTCGGGATACTGTCCGATGCCATTGCGAGTAGAGGTGTGGCGACGTTTGGCCAGCGATCTCAAGCCGGTGAAAGTTATCGAGCAGGCTCGCGAGATTCGCTTCACCGAGTTGCCAAACGTTTTTGAAGATTTCCTGCAGGCGCGCGTCAAGGGACGCGTCATTGTCAGTATTCAGTCGTGAAACCTTGATCAATCCAATAAAACCATAGGGGTGAGAGCATGACGAAGTACAGCGATTTCTACCGTCGTTCAATCGATCAACGCGACGAGTTTTGGTCAGAACAGGCGCAACTGGTTGATTGGCAGACACCGCCGCAGACGATCTGCGACTACTCGAATCCACCCTTTGTTAAATGGTTTTCTGGCGGCAAGATCAACCTGTGCCATAACGCCGTCGACCGTCATGCCGCAACACGTCCGCATGATCGTGCGCTGATCTTCGTTTCGACCGAGACCAACGAAGAAAAGGTCTACAGCTTCGCCGAACTCAAGTCCGAAGTGATGCGCATGGCGGCGGTTATGCAATCACTGGGCGTGAAGAAGGGCGACCGCGTCCTGATCTACATGCCGATGATTGCCGAAGCGACGTTTGCCATGCTGGCCTGCGCACGCATTGGTGCCATCCACTCGGTGGTGTTTGGCGGCTTCGCCTCTGGCTCGCTGGCAACACGTATCGACGATGCGAAACCTAAATTGATAGTTTCCAGCGACGCTGGCATGCGTGGTGGCAAGGCCGTGCCGTACAAGAATTTGCTGGACGAGGCGATCAAGCTTGCGGAGGACAAGCCGGGGAAAGTGCTGATGATCGATCGCGGTCTCGACAAGGGTTTCAACAAGGTTGATGGGCGCGATGTCGACTACGCCACCCTGCGCGCCCAGCACATGAATGCCGACGTGCCCTGCGAGTGGATGGAATCCTCCGAACCGTCCTACATCCTCTATACCTCGGGTACTACCGGCAAGCCAAAAGGTGTGCAGCGTGATACCGGTGGCTATGCCGTTGCGCTAGCCGCCTCGATGAAGCACATCTATACGGGCTTTGCC
>CAIYZZ010000208.1 GCA_903930805.1 uncultured Rhodocyclaceae bacterium
GATTGAAACAGTAATAGTCGGGTTTTGGCTGCGTCCAGATATTCGACGCCCGGCCCGCGAGGGTCGGGCGAGGATTGAAACTTTAAGCCGCGGGACGCTCGTTACCGGATTAGTTTGACGCCCGGCCCGCGAGGGTCGGGCGAGGATTGAAACAATGACGCCATCCCGGTCGATCTTCATGATCTTGGACGCCCGGCCCGCGAGGGTCGGGCGAGGATTGAAACAGGTATGGCATTGCCGGATAACCATGATTGGATAGACGCCCGGCCCGCGAGGGTCGGGCGAGGATTGAAACATTTCGGTTACCAGCGTGCCAGTGTCGGCGGTGCGCAGCGGTTGGCCATCCTTGCCGGTCTTGACGACCTGGACGGTAATTTCCTGCTTGGCGAATAGCTTGACGGCCTCGGCGGCAGTCAGTGCGGGTTTGGCTTGATCCATCTGGAGGCTCCTGTCGGTTGAGAACGATCAGGTGCCAGTGTCGTCGCGCGACGGCGGCAGCTCCAGTTAACGGCTTTATCTTTTACGGGGAAAGAAGGGGCCGGAACTAAAAAGCCGCCTCGGGGGCGGCTTGAGGACCTACCAACTCAAATTGGTGCGACAGGTCAGGCGGCTTTCTTCACCGGCAGACGCAGCAGGGCGTCGAGGTCGAAGCCGTCGAGGCCAATATCGGCAAGCGGCACGTCGAAGGCCTCGGCTTGCGCGATGGCCTCGCCGAGCACACGGTAGGCGAGCAGCCCGTCGACGGTGCCGGCATGGGCCAGCCCTTGTTCCTTGAGCAGATCGATCATCGAGATGGTGAGACCCGCCAGCGCTGAATATTTACTCATGACCCTTCTCCTTCAATACGCCGCGCAGAATGTCCATTTGCTCCTGCTGGCGCGCGATATCGTCCCGCCATCCCGCGACCAGCGCCACCTGGTACGCAGGCAACCTACTGTCGATATCTTGCACCTTCGCGGCCGGATTGGCAATCCACGCCTCATGTTGCGCGATCTGCCTGGCGATTGACCGCATGCCTTTGCGCAACTGCACCGGCCCATCCTCCAGGCGTTGTTTCAGCCACCCAGCATGCTTGCCACCGGCCTTGGCCACTTCGAACGCACTTGACATGTTTTCCAGTGTAGCACCGCGACCGCTTCCCGCCGTCCCGCCAGCGCCGACTTTTCCCTGCCGGGCCAGCAGCTCCCGCAAGGTCGGATCACCGGCAGCGCACCCTTCCGCCACGGCCTTGAGCGTAGGGTTTCTGGCCAGTTCGTCTGGCGTGAAAGGCTTGTGGTCGGGCTGGGTGGTTTTCCAGCCGCGCGGCTTAGGCACGCTGACACAGCCGCAGTTGATGGTTTCCTTGGCGGGCGCCTTCGGGTCATGCGGGTGCATCATCTTCACGCCGCCGAGACGCCCGGCCCGCGAGGGTCGGGCGAGGATTGAAACAACAGATAACGGTTGAGTGAAACAGGCAAATGGAGACGCCCGGCCCGCGAGGGTCGGGCGAGGATTGAAACTAGACTACACTTGCACCCAAGGAGACCGTCATGACCGACACCACTGAAAACCTCGTCCTCGAACACTTGAAATGAATGCAGACCGAAATGGCCGCAATCCGTCAAGACACCACCGAAATTAAAAGCCGCCTCGGTAGCATTGAAACCGGCATTGGCCGAATCGCCCAGGGCGCGGCAGGAAACTATGCGTAGATTATCGAAAACCGCCACATGGTCGACCGACTGGTCGAACGCGTTGAAAGATTAGAGAAACGCTTGGAACTGGCAAACTAAACTATGGAATCGCAGTGACCGACAGAGAACTTTCCAAAGAACAACGCATCCTGCGCGTTTTGCGCAAGGTTTTGGCCAACATCGTCAAGGATGCGACGCCTGCGCCGGGTACGCCGCACCCGCTCTCGGAAAGCACGATTCACGATATCCGCGATCTCTTCGGCCTGATTGCCGAGCGCGAGGCCGAGCTGGCGGCGGAGGCTGGCCTCGAAATCAACGAGAAACCCTATTACACCGACCAGCCGAGGAACAGCGCGCCGGTGACCTTGCACAAACCCAAAAAGAAACTCAACTAAAAAGAGTTTCAGGCTTTCAGTACGACAGCCAACGCTTCGGCGTGGGCGCGTACTGTTGCGACCAGTTCGGCACAGGCCGACGTATTGCCATCACGTGCCGATTGCTCGAGCCGCTGGGCAATGGCCTGGCCGGGGGCTGCAGCAAAAGTGGCGAACAGACCCTTGAGTGTGTGAGCGGAACGCGTCAGCCCATCGCCATCGGCAGCGGCGAGTGCCGCATCGAGATCCCGTAGATAACCGGGGACATCGGCGATATACATCGTCGCCAATTCTTCGAAGAGTTCTGCATCGCCCATCATGGCGATGGCGGCGGTGCGATCGAATATGGGGCCGTGCGTGCCGTCGTAGGCAGTAGTGGCGGCGGTCGGCGCAGGGGAGGTGACCGGAACAACTCCTGTGTCGGCAAACAAACGCCGCAACTCGTTCTGCAGGGTCGTCAGGCTGACCGGCTTGGAGATATAGCCATCCATGCCGGCGGCGAAGCAGCGATCGCGATCTTCGTGCATGGCGTTGGCCGTCATTGCGATAATCGGCAGGCGGGGAGCACCCCGCTCGGCCTCGCTTGCACGGATATGACACGTGGCAGTGACACCATCCATCTCGGGCATTTCCATGTCCATCAGCACCAGCGCAAAGTCGGCGTTAGCGAGACGGCGCAGGGCATCAACCCCGTTGTCGGCGAAGTCATAATCGAGGCCCAGCCGGTCGAGCATGGCACCGGCCAATTGCTGATTGACCCGGTTGTCATCGACCAGCAGTATGCGGCCGGGTATCAACCCGGCAATGGCCGCCTGGCTGACAGACAGCGCCGCACTGGTGCCGTTGTCCTCAGCAACCTGTGCCTCCTGTAGCGGTAGCCAGAACCAGAAGACCGTGCCGACGCCCGGTGCGCTCTCCACTTCGATGCTGCCCCCCATCGCCTCGATCAGCTCCTTGGAGATCATCAACCCAAGGCCGGTGCCGCCGTATTTGCGGGTCACCGAATCGTCGGCTTGACTGAACGATTTGAACAGGCGCGCGAGCGCTACGGTGTCCATGCCGATACCGGTATCGCGCACGCTGAACACGATGTGGCCATCTTCGCGCGCCACGCGCAATTCGACGGAACCATGTTCGGTGAATTTGACGGCATTTACCAGCAGGTTGATGAGAATTTGCCTTAGCCGGGTCGGATCGCCAAAGACGAAGTGGGGTAGCTGGGGATCGATGCTGGCGATGAACTCCAGACCTTTGCTGGAGGCGCGTTCGCTGACGATGGTCTTCACCGCTTCGATAGTGGCGCGAAAGTCGAGGGCAATCTTCTCCAGTGTCATGCCGCCCGCTTCGATCTTGGCGTGGTCGAGTACGGCATTGATCAGCTCCAGCAAGTGCTTGCCAGACTCATTGATGAGGTTGACGTAGTTCTTGTGCGAGGGCGAAAGAGTCTCAGCTTCCAGCAATTCGGCGAAGCCGATGATGGCGTTGAGCGGAGTGCGCAGCTCGTGGCTCATGCGCGAAACGAATTCCGATTTGGCGTGGCTCGCACGCTCGGCGGCATCCTTGGCAGCGCGCATTTCTTCCAGTGCCGCTTCGAGGCGGCGATTGGCCTGGTTGATGCGGGTCAGGAACAACCTGCCGGCAAGGCCGGCGAGCACCAATACCAGCGCGATCGTCGCCATTTCCAATCTTTTCAGGCGACCTTCCTGAATCTGCAGTTCGCTTTCCAGTTCGCGCAGATGCTCGCTGCTGTCGAAAAACAACCGGTTCGCATTTTCATCGAGGCGAGAGAAATAGGGTGGAACACGCTTCAGGAAAGCATCGATTTCGTCGTGCAGGATGAAGAAACCGCGTTGATTGCCGCGTTCCTGGAGCTCCCAGCCCCTGACCAGCAATCTTTCCAATTCACCGGTCTTGTCCTTGATCTGGTCAAGCAGCGGACCGATCTCGATCAACTCCATGACAAGCCGGTTTTCCTCGGGAGCTGGCGCGTAAGTGGCCTCGCGGACCATTTCGTCATGGCCTTCAAGATTGAGCAGCACCTGACGCCTGACGGTACCACCCTGCTTGAGCACATTCAGGTCGCCGCGAAGTTTTGTCAGCCGCACATCGATAGAACGGTTGACGCGCTTGAGCCCGGCGGGATTGGAGCTTGCCGCCATCAGGTACAGGTCTTTCTCGATGACGTTGATGCCCTGCACGATTTCTTCGCCAACAAAGAGTCGCGCCCGTTCGTTGACACTTTTTTTCCGCAGTTCTGTCCGCAGGTTGTCGAAAACCATTTCGAGGCCCATCACCCCCAGCAGGCAGGCAATCGCCACGCCCATCAACCAGTTGATCGAAGGATGGTCCGGCGTATTGGCCAGGCGCTGGGAGATTTTCATGGCCAGACTGTCGGCTTATTTGCCCGAAGTGATTTTGTTGTCGAGGAAGCCGTGTTTGCGGAAGATGGATTGGCCCTCCTCGCCGGCGGCAAAGCTCAGGAAGCGCCGCGCCAGATCAGGATTCTTCGTGCTTTTCAGCTGGATCAGCAGCAGGGCCTGGGGCTTCGCCAGCTTGCGGTCGAGGTCGATGACATCAAGCTTGGCTGCGTTGTCGGCAAAATAACCCGTGGCGCGCCAGCTCAGCGTGACGTCGGCTTCTTCCTTGCGCATGGCATTCATCAGGCTGCGCGAGTCGGAGGCAAGAAAAGCGGCGACCCTCACTGCCCTGGGATAAATGCCCAGTTCGTCGAGGATGCGCTTGGCTTCCTGGCCGACGCTACCCGATTCGGCGTTACCGATGATCGTGATCAGATCCTTGCGCAGCATCTCGCGCGGGTCGGGCTTTACCTGCTTCGGATTGCCCTTCTGGACCACCATTGCCATCTGGTTGTAGCCGATGACCGCGTGCTCGCCGAATAGTCCCTCGGCTAGATGCTTATCGCGATAGCTGGGTTCGCCCGGCAGGTACCAATCGCCGACACCACTTTTCTTCGCCGATTGATAGAGGTCCTCCGAGCCGCCTTGGGCGATGGTGAGCTTGACGTTCTCGCGTTTCTCGAAAGCGCTGGCGATCTCGGTCATCGGCCGCACCATGGTGATGCCGCAGTAGAGCAGGAGTTCCGGCTTGCCCGCCTGGGCAAAGGCGAGAGAGGAAGCCAGCGTGATGGTGGTGGTGATGGCGA
>CAIYZZ010000209.1 GCA_903930805.1 uncultured Rhodocyclaceae bacterium
GGGGGCACGAATGTGGCCGTCGTTGTCGCTATCGATCAGCGCCAGGGTGCGGCGGTCGAATTCGCTACCCGCCACCGGGCAGGAGAGGGCAACCCAGAGCTTCTGATCCAGTGCGTCAATGGCGAGTAAATCGGCGGCAGAGTCGATACGCGGCTGGTCAAAGCCACCGGCGCGGAAAAAACGCCAAGTATGGGATTTGGCTGGCATGAGAGATAAGCTGATGAGGAAAAATGCGATGTTACCCCTCCACGCGATGGCGACGAGTATTGACGAAGGTGGGACAGCATGCGTATCTTGCCGGTTCAATACCTAACATCCAAGTGGGGATTTCATGAACTCCAATCATGCTGGCGGGCCGTCGATCCTGCGCAATCTGTTGCTTTCCTATCTCGGCTTCGGCCTCGGGGTTGCGCTGGTTTTCCCCTTCTATGCAAATTTCTTCGTCGAGTGGAAGCCCGGCATGCTGCCCTGGTTCGTCGCCGGCTGCGTGGTAGCGGGCGTGTCGATCGGCTTGGCCAACTACTATTTGCTGAATACCATCCTGCTCACCAAGCTGCGGCGCATTGCCGAGGTGGCCAACCAGATTTCAAACAAGGATCTGACGCATACTTGCGCGATGAAGAGCGCCGATACCATCGGCGAGATTGTCGACAGCTTCAATGCGATGTCGTCCAACCTGCGAACCCTGATCGGTGACACGAGCCAGCTCTCCGACAGCGTGAGCCGCGACTCGCGCGACATCAGTGTTTTTTTCGATGGCGTTGCCGGCCAATTGCGGGAGCAATCGCAACAGGTGGATGGCATTCGGGGCGCGGTCAACGAAATGGCCGGTACGGTGGGCGACATTGCCCAACACGCCAACGCCACTGCCAGCCGCGGCCGTGCAGCATCCGAGCAGGCGGCGGCGGGTGGCCGCATCGTGCAGGCCACCATCGCCGGCATGGAGGAGATCAGCAGTCGTGTCAGCGAGGCTGCGCAAGCAGTTGAAGGTCTGCGCGCGCAAAGCCAGCAGATCGACATCATCGTGCGCACGATTCACGACATTGCCGACCAGACCAATTTGCTGGCATTGAACGCCGCTATCGAGGCAGCACGCGCCGGCGAACAGGGGCGCGGTTTCGCCGTCGTCGCCGACGAGGTGAGAAAACTTGCCGAGCGCACCACCGCCGCCACCGGCGAAATCAGCACGATGATTTCTGCCATTCATGTCAGCATCAACCAGACCGTCGATATGATCGGTCAGGGCACACAGACTGCAGCTTCAGGGGTCGGCATGGCGCGCGAGGCGGGCAGTGCGCTGAACGAAATCGTCGCCGGGTCGGACGAGGTGACGCGCCTGATCGACGAAATCGCGCAGGCCACCGATCGCCAGCAAGGCAGCGTGCACCAGGTGGAACAAAACATCGGGCGCATCGCCGATCTGATCGGCGGTATCCGCGATGCCGTGGGCGAGGGTA
This sequence comes from uncultured Rhodocyclaceae bacterium, assembly GCA_903930805.1. Lineage (GTDB taxonomy): Bacteria > Pseudomonadota > Gammaproteobacteria > Burkholderiales > Rhodocyclaceae > Sulfuricystis. Next base: position 1,458 of record CAIYZZ010000209.1, read on the forward strand.
CTGGCCGCGCCCAGGCAATGGCCGGCGTGGCCGAGTCACTGCACCACAGTGTCGGCGAGTTCAGGATCGCCAAATAAAAACCCCCATAGCGCCGCTGGTGGTCGACCAGCTGACCAAAGCCTATGACGGCAAGCCAGCGGTGGCCGGCCTGTCATTTGCTCTCGAACGCGGCGAATGTTTCGGCTTGCTCGGCCCCAACGGTGCGGGCAAGACCACCACGCTGCGTTGCTGCCTGGGGCTGACCGCCCCCGACAGTGGCACGATCACCCTGCTGGGCGAGCCGGTGCCGGCGCGCGGACGCGAAGCGCGCGCACGCGTCGGCGTGGTACCGCAGTTCGACAACCTCGACCCGGATTTCACTGTCGCCGAAAATCTGCTGGTTTATGGCCGCTACTTCGGTCTGACCGACAGCGCCATCCGCAGCGGCATTCCCGCTCTGCTCGACTTCGCTGGCTTGTCCGGCAAGGAGGATGTCGGCCTGCGCACGCTCTCTGGTGGCATGAAACGACGCCTGACGCTGGCGCGCGCGCTGGTCAATGATCCCGATTTTCTGGTACTCGACGAGCCGACCACTGGGCTCGACCCACAGGCGCGCCACCTGATCTGGGATCGATTGAAACGGCTCCTCGCCGCCGGCAAAACGATTCTGCTGACGACGCACTTCATGGACGAAGCCGAGCGCCTGTGCAACCGCCTCGCCATCGTCGATGCCGGCCGCCTGATCGCGCTGGGCACGCCGAAGAACCTGATAGCCGAGCGCATCGAGCCGCAGGTGGTCGAAGTCTATGGCGAAGGTGCCGATCTCTGGGCGCGCGCCGCGGCGGCTACCTTCACCCATCGTTGTGAAGTCAGCGGCGAAACCGCCTTCTGTTATGTCGAGGATGCTGCACCACTCCTGGCGCATCTGGCCGAGCGGCCTCAGCTCAAAACCCTGCATCGTCCCGCCAACCTGGAGGACGTGTTTCTTAAGTTGACCGGCCGCGAGCTGAGAGACTGATTTTTCCACCACGCCGGCCGGAAATTTGATTAAATCGGCCATTCCCTCACTCGCACTCGCAGGAGACCTGACATGTCCGCACAAAAATACCGCCTGGTGACCCGCAGCGATTTCGACGGCCTGGTCTGCGCCGTGTTGTTGAACGAACTCGACATGATCGACGACATCAAGTTCGTCCATCCCAAAGATATGCAGGATGGCAAGGTCGAGATCACCGGCCGCGACATCACCACCAACCTGCCCTACGTACCGGGCGTGCATCTGGCCTTCGACCATCACCTGTCGGAAACCTTCCGCAATCCCGGTGAGCGTCCTGAGCACATCATCTACCCGGATGCCCCCTCCGCTGCACGCGTGGTCTTCGAGCACTACGGCGGCAAAAATCGCTTTCCCGCCCCTTTCAATGAGATGATGGTGGCCGTTGACAAGGCCGACTCTGCTCAATTTTCGCGCGACGAAATCCTCGATCCCAAGGGCTGGGTGCTGCTTAATTACCTGATGGATTCGCGCACCGGCCTCGGCCGCTTCCGCGAGTTCCGCGTCAGCAACTACCAACTGATGATGGATCTGATCAAGTACTGCCGCGACCACGGCATCGACGACATCCTCAAGTTGCCCGACGTCATGGAGCGCGTTGAGCTCTATTTCGACCACGCCGTCAAGGCCAAAGAACAGATCCAGCGTTGCAGCACGGTGTACAAAAACCTGGTGGTGCTCGACCTGCGCAATGAAGAGACGATCTGGGCGACCAACCGTTTCATGATCTACGCGCTCTTCCCGGACACCAATATTTCGATCCATGAAATGTGGGGCGTGCAAAAGCAGAACACGGTTTTTGCCACCGGCAAATCAATCTTGAACCGCAGCTCGAAGACCAATGTTGGCGAACTGATGCTGCAATACGGCGGCGGCGGCCACGAGAATGCCGGCACCTGCCAGATCGGCAACGACACGGCAGCCTCAGTGCTACAGAAACTGATCGAGCGTATCAACGCCGACGGCTGAGAAACTGCCGCCCCATTACGTTCCTTTGAATTTCGCGCCGCCCGCCCTCTCTGCCCGCGCGCTCGCGGTCTGGCGGCGCAACTTCCTTGTCTGGAAGAAGCTCGCCCTGCCATCGCTGCTGGGCAACCTCGCCGATCCGATGATCTACCTGTTCGGCCTGGGTTACGGGCTCGGCGGCCTGCTGCCGCAAGTCGGCGGCACGTCCTACATCGCCTTCCTCGCCGCCGGCACGGTATGCGCCTCGACCATGAACGCCGCTTCGTTCGAGGCGCTTTATTCCGGCTTCTCGCGCATGCATGTGCAGCGGACATGGGAAGCGATCATGAACGCCCCGGTGGGGCTCGACGACGTGGTGGCCGGCGA
>CAIYZZ010000210.1 GCA_903930805.1 uncultured Rhodocyclaceae bacterium
AGGCGACGTCGAGCGCCTGCCGCAGATCGGCCAGCAGATCAGCAAGGTCTTCGAGACCGACCGACAGTCGCACCAAGCCCTCGCTGATCAGATGATGCTCCCGCTCTTCCAGCGTATAAAAAGCGTGCGTCATGCTGGCTGGGTGCTGGGCGAGGCTTTCGGCATCGCCGAGGCTGACGGCGCGGGTAAATAGTTGCAGCGCGTTCATGAAGCGCCGGCCGGCTTCGATGCCCTCCTTGAGTTCGAAGGCGATCATGCCACCGGGCTGCGCCATCTGCCGTTGCGCCAGTGCGTATTGCGGAAAGTCTGGCAGACCGGGGAAATGGACCGTCGCAACCTTGGGATGCGCGGCGAGGAATTCGGCCACGCCCTGCGCGTTGGTGCAGTGGCGATCCATACGCAAGTTGAGCGTTTTCAGGCCGCGCAGGACGAGAAAGGCGTCCTGCGACGACAGCACCGCGCCGGTTATGTCCTTCAGGCCGTGGAAGCGCACATGGTCAAGGGTTTCCTTCGGACCGATGATGGCACCGGCCAGCAGGTCGCCGTGGCCGCCGAGATATTTGGTGGCCGAATGCAGCACGAAGTCGGCGCCAAGCTCGATGGGGCGTTGCAGGTAGGGCGTGCAGTAGGTGTTGTCGACGACCGTTTGCGCGCCGTGGCGGTGAGCGATGGCCGCGATCGCCGCGATGTCGACCAGTCGCATGTTGGGGTTGGCAGGGGTCTCAAAGAACACGACTTTGGTCGTCGGGCCGATGGCGGCTTCGAGGTTCTTTGGCTCGGTCATGTCGATGTGCGTGACCTTGACGCCGAACTTGGCCAGGCCATGATTGAGAAAGCCGAAGGTGCAACCGTAGAGCGTCTTGTCGGCGATGATCTCGTCGCCGGGCGCGAGCAGCGTCCACAGCAGTGAGGTGGTGGCGCCCTGGCCGGAAGCCGTGACCAGCGCCGCTTCGCCACCTTCGAGATCGGCCAGGCGCGCTTCGAGCAGTGCTGTGGTCGGATTACCAACGCGCGAATAGACGAAGCCGGGCTGTTCGCCGGCAAAGCGCGCGCTGCCATCCTCGACGGTCTTGAAGGTGTAAGTTGAACTCAAGTAGATCGGCGGGTTGAGCGAGCCATGCCCAGCGTAAGCGTCGTAGGCATGGTGAATGGCGCGGGTGGCAAAGCCGGGGCGGGATTTAACTGAAGGGGTCATGGTTCTCTGAATTCCTGAGGGTTGTCCAGCTTGAATCTAGCACAGGCAGCACCCATCTAGTCCGGTCACATCCTAGGATAAATTATGCTCAATCAAGTCTTCGAAGCCAAAAATGAACTTGAAAAGAAGTTGCTGGACGCCATGAGTGGCGAACTGTCGAGCGACGATTTCATGCGCGAACTGATGACCGAGCAAATCTTCATCCCAATCAAGGATGACAAAGACAGCGGGATTCAAGGATTCCAATTCACCACGAAAGCGACGCCGCTGGTCATTCAGGATGATGAGGGCATGAATATCCTGATCCTTTTCACCAGCCCGGAGCGTTCGCAGGATTTTCTCAGCGAGGTTCCCGGTTATAGCGGTGGCTTGCTGGCTGACTTTTCCTGGATCGTTGAGCGCATGGCTCCCGGTTTCGCCATTTCGGTCAATCCGGGGCTTGAGGTCGGCATGGATATCGAGCCGGAAAATGTCGCCCAGATGCTGGAACTGCTGGCGGCAAAGATGGCGAAGAACTGAAGTCTCAGGTCTTGCCTTGGCGCCATGGCGCGTTGCCAAAGGTTTCAACCAGAAAATCCACCATCGCCCGCACCTTGGGCGACAGGTTGCGGCTACTGGGATAAGTGGCGAATAGCGGTACCGCTTCGACGTGATTCCAGTCGGTCAGGATGGGTACCAGCGCACCGCTGCGCATGGCATCGCTGACGATAATGTCCGTCAGGCGCGTAATGCCGACACCGGCGACAGTCAATTGCAGTACGGTTTCGGCATTGTTGGCCGCCACATTGCCGCTGACATTGACTACGCGAATGCCGTCGTCGGTGTCGAACGGCCAGCGGCGCAGGGCCGGCAGGCTGGTGATCCACAGGCAGTTGTGCTGTTGCAGATCATCGGGTGTGCGTGGCGTGCCGTGGCGCTCCAGATAGCCGGGTGCCGCGCAAATCACCCGTTCCAGATTGCAGATACGTCGTGCCACCATCGATGATTCGTCGAGAGGGCCATTACGAATGGCCAGGTCAACACCCTCTTCGAGAAGGCCTGGCGTCTGGTCGCTGATGGTGAGGTCAATCTCGACTTCGGGATAGCGCTCCAGAAAGTGCGGAAGGGCTGATGGCAATTGGTGCATGCCGAATGCCGATCCGCAGTGCAGACGGAGCAGACCGCGCGGGCTTGTGCCGGCTTGAGTGACCTCCGCTTCCGCTGCGTCCAAGGCACTCAAAATGGGACGGACACGCGCATAGAAGGCTTCGCCTTCGGCGGTCAGTTGCAGGCGACGCGTGGTGCGGTGCAGAAGCCGGGCACCGAGCCGATCCTCGAGGCGGGTCACCAATTTCGAGAGGGCTGAGGGCGTCAAACCAATTTCCCGCGCCGCAGCAGAAAACCCTCCGGTTTCCACGGCACGAACAAAGGCGGTCATCTCTGCAGTGCGATCCATAAGCTTATTGATGAAAAATATTCATCAATGTTGTTCCATTATGGGTAATTGTATTCCAATAGACAAGTAATTACACTGCGAACATCAGATGCTGCATTGCAATATTAAAAAAGGAAAAAATCATGCGACCCCTCGACATAACTGCAATCGAACAACACGCTCGCCGACTCCGCTCCGCAGAAATGCAACGCGTGCAGGGACTCATGTCCGCACAGATGCGCTTGTATGGCCAACTGTTGGGCGCCACCGTTTTGTCGGTCGTGTTGCACATCAGCGGCGGTTTGTTCCGGTTGTTTTCCTGGAACCCGCAGCCCCACCGTTACTTGAAGCGCTGTGCCTGACAGGGCACCAATTCCAGCACGGCGTTTTCTTCGAGCTTCGGTAGCCATGCGCTTGCTGGCTGGCAGCCGGACGCGTTGCACAGGATGTAAGGCGGGACGTACGGCGAGTGGCGCAACTCGATACGTGGTAGTAGTGGTAGTGTCGGCACGTAATGCCAGGCGCCGTCTTTCTGCACTGCGCCCGCAGGTGGTTCCATGCCCGCGCCCGTGCCGCGCACGCGTGCCTCAACGAGGCGCAGTGCCTGTGCTTCAAGGCGATAGTCTTCTTCCCAGATGACTTTTTCGATCGAGTGGGTCCAGCGCAAGGTAACTTCATCGCCCAGTGGTGCGACCAGCAGACCGGCAACCAAGCAGATCAGCATCAGCCGGAAAAGTCGGCGTTAGCGTGACGGCTTGCTTCACGCCGCCAGTTCTGCCAGTGCCAAGCCGCCACGGCCGCTGCCAGCGCGTAGCCGATTTCATCCGACCAGTCAAAATAGGCCGCCAGAAACGCGGCCGCAACTACCGCGACGATGCGCTCGCCGACGGATAGCTGCATCTTGCCGTAACCGACGACCGCCGTAGCCCAGAGCATGATCGAGAGCACGGCCTTGAACACGGCTGCCACCACGGCGAGAACGGTCGGATCACCCTGCAACATCAGTGCCGGTTCATACACGGCCATATAGGGCACGACGAAGCCGACGATGGCGATCTGTGTGGCTTTCCAGCCGATGGCATCGTGGCTGGCCTTGGCGATACTCGACGCGGCCAGTGCGGCGAGCGCCACCGGCGGCGTCAGGTCGGCCATGATGCCGAAATAGAAGGCGAACATGTGGCTGATGATCAGCGGCACGCCAAGCTTGGCCAGTGCCGGTGCGGCAATCGCGGCAGTGATGATGTAGTTGGGAATGGTCGGGATGCCGGTGCCGAGGATGATGCAGATGATCATCGTCAGCAGCAGTGAGAGGAACAGGCTTTTCTCGCCGGCCTGCATGATCCAGCCAGCGAAGGTGGTGGCTATGCCGGTGAGCGAGAGTATGCCGACGATGACGCCGACGATGGCACAGGCGAGTCCGACGGGGATGGCCTGTTTGGCGCCGTCGACGAGGCTCATCTTGAGCGTATGCAGGACGTGTTCGCCACCCTTGATTGAAAAGCTGATTGCCACCAGCGCCGCGATCACGGCCAGTACCGGATAGATACCGAACTGGACAAAGGTCGAGGCGGCCAACCCGACGGCCAGCCAGAACACGTAGCGGAAGGCGGTTGAAGAAAAGCGCGCCGCAATCGCCGCCCCGAGGATCAGGATGGCGGTGAGCGCCAGGCCGACCATGCCGGCGAACATCGGCGTGAAGCCGTGGAACAGCATGCCGACCAGTGCGGCGAGTGGCACCGCGAGATGCCAGTTTTCCTTCAGTGCAGCCCACGGATTTGGCAGATCTGCTTTGGGAATGCCTTTGAGACCCTTGGCACCAGCTTCGAGATGCACCATAACGAACGCGGTGAAGTAATACAGTAGCGCCGGGATGATCGCGGCCTTGACGATTTCCGAGTAGGGCACGTTGAGCGTCTCGGCCATGATGAAGGCCGCTGCGCCCATCACCGGCGGCATGATCTGGCCGCCCATCGAGGCCGTGGCTTCCACTGCGCCGGCGAACACCGGCGAATAGCCGTAGCGCGTCATCAGGGGAATGGTGAACTGGCCGACCGTGAGCACGTTGGCGACGCCGGAACCGGAGATGGTGCCCATCAGTCCGGAGGAAATCACCGCGACCTTGGCCGGCCCGCCTTGGGTATGACCGACCAAGCCGAGCGCCAACGCGTTGAACAGGCGGATCATGCCGGCATGTTCGAGGAAGGAGCCGAACAGGATGAAGAGGAAGATGTAGGTGGCCGACACCCAGGTCGGCACGCCGAAGATGCCTTCGGTGGAGAGGAACAGGTTGTCGATCACCTGATCGAAACCGAAGCCGCGATGGGCGAGCAGGTCGGGCAGATACTGACCGAAGAGTCCGTAGGCGAGGAAGATCGCGCACATGATCGGTAGCGCCAGCCCCATCACGCGGCGCGTTGCTTCAAAAACCAGCACAACGAAAGCCGCACCGACGGCGATGTCTACGCCGGATGGATCGCCTGAGTTCTGGATCAGGTCGGCCTCGAACAGCCAGTGGTAAAGGGAGAGGGTGAAGGCGCCGCCGGCGAGCAGCCAGTCGTGCCAGGGGACGCGCGAAAGCTTGGCACCATGGCGGAAGCTCGGGTAGAGCACGAAGGAGATCGCCAGCAGAAAGCCGACATGCAGGCTGCGCATGACCAGACTCGATAGCGGCCCAAAGGCCGCCATCGTTAATTGATAGGCGGAAAAGGTCAACGCGATCGCCGTCAGTGCCTTGAGGGAGGCACCCCCGAGCCGGCGCGGAATGCCGTGCTCGGAAACTTCTTCCGCGCCCTGGTCGGGCGCGGTCACGTGGTCGTAATGCACTGCCGACGACCTACTTCAGTAGCCCGGCTTCCCTGTAGTACTTCTCGGCACCGGGGTGGAGGGGCACAGGGGAACCGATACCGGCGGTCTCCTTGTTGATGGCTTTTGCTGCGGAGTGAGCGGCTTGCATGGCGTCGAGATTCTCGAACATCGACTTGGTCATCTTGTACACGGTGTCGGTCGAAACGCCTTCATGTGTCACCAGGTAATTCTGCACGGTTATGGTCGGCACATCGGTGGTCTGGCCCGTATAGGTGTTGGCGGGAATGACGCCGGTCGTGTAGGCCGCCTCCCCGATCTTGGTGACCACCTCGGCGGGGATCGGGATGACGACGATCTTGACCGACGTCGCCAGGTCGCGCACGGCGGCGACGCCGAGGCCGGAAGACAACAAGGTCGCATCAAGCTGGCGGTTCTTCATGAGTTCGACAGATTCCGCATAACTGAGGTATTCGACCTTGGCGAAATCCTTGTAGCTCATGCCGACCGCCTTGAGGATGTCGCGGCTGTTCAACTCGGTGCCGCTCTTTGGCGCACCGACGGAAACCCGTTTGCCTCTGAGGTCGGCGAGTGTCTTGATGCCGGCATCGGCATTGGCGAGGAAGTGAATGTAGTTGGGGTAGATCGCGGCCAGCGTGCGCAGCTTTTTCAGTGGCGTCTTGAAGCCGGCTTCTTCATTGCCCTTCCAGGCTTCGTTGAGCGTGTCGCCAAGCGTGAAAGCGACTTCGCCGCGGCCGGTCTGCAACAGATTCAGGTTTTCTGCGCTGGCCTTGGTGGCCTGCACCGAAGTCTTTGCGTCCGGCAAGACTTTGCCGTAGATCTGCGAGAGCGAAACGCCGAGCGGGTAATACACGCCGCTGGTTCCGCCGGTCAGCACGTTGATGAATTCGGCAGAATGGCTGGTCTGCGCGATGAACGCAATGGTGGATGCGACGATCAGCGAACGCAGTTTCATGGGGAACTCCTCATTGTTGTGTGGATGTAGGTGCCAGACCGAACACTGCAGCCACTTTTTCCCGATCCGGCTGATGGATGACACCCTTTTCGGTGATAAGGCCGGATACCAGTTCGGCGGGCGTCACGTCGAAAGCGGGGTTCCTGACGGAGACTCCCTGCGCTGCCCATTGGCATTCACGGAAGCCCGTGACCTCTTCAGCGGCGCGCTCCTCGATCGGAATGGCGTCTCCATCCGGGATGCTTAAATCGATCGTCGATAAAGGGCAGGCAACATAAAACGGGATGCCGTGGCGCCGCGCCAGCACCGCCACCATGTAGGTGCCGATCTTGTTGGCGACATCGCCATTGGCAGCGACGCGATCGGTACCCACCACCACGGCATCGACCTCGCCGTGGCTCATCATGTAGCCGGCCATGCTGTCGGTGATCAGCGTAACGGGAATCTTCTCCTGCACCATTTCCCAGGCGGTCAGGCGGGCGCCCTGCAGGAAGGGCCGTGTTTCGTCGGCGATCACCGAGATCTTCTTGCCGGCCTCGACGGCGGAGCGGATCACGCCCAGCGCCGTGCCGTGTCCGGCGGTAGCCAGTGCGCCGGCGTTGCAGTGCGTCAGCACGCGCGCGCCGTCGGGTAGCAGAGCGGCACCGAAAGCGCCCATCGCCCGGTTGATGCGGATGTCTTCCGCCAGCACTTCATGCGCCTCGGCCAGCAGGCGGTCGGCAATCTCGCCAACCGTGTCGTTTCTGACGCTTTCCCAAACGGCCCGCATGCGCTTCAGCGCCCAAAACAGGTTGACGGCTGTGGGGCGGCTGGCCGCCAGCACTTCGAAAGCCGTGTCCATGGCGGCGGTAAATTTCCCGCTGGCTGTGCCGCGCAGGCGCAGCGCTTCCAGCGCCACGCCGTAAGCGGCGGCGCAACCGATGGCGGGTGCGCCGCGCACTACCATGGACCGGATGCCCTCGGCCACCTCAATGGCGGAGTTGTAGCCCAGATATTCGAACTTGGCCGGCAGTACGCGCTGGTCGATCATTTCCAGCCGGCCATCTCGCCAGCGCAGGGTTTCCACCGCCTGATTTCCGTCACACGCCGTCATACTCAATCGCCTTCGAATTCGCAGAGGGCGAACACTTTCTGGCCATGCTTCTCAAGACGCTTGCGGCCGCCCAGATCGGGCAGGTCGATGACGAAGCAACATTCGACGATCTTGCCGCCCATACCTTCGATCAGCTTGACGGCCGCTTCGGCGGTGCCGCCGGTGGCGATCAGGTCGTCGACGAGTAGCACCTTCTCGCCCTTGGCGACAGCGTCGACGTGCATCTCGATACGGTCGGTGCCATATTCCAGTGCGTAGTCGTGGCCGACGGTTTCCGCCGGCAGCTTGCCCTTCTTGCGGATTGGTACGAAACCAACGCCGAGTTGGAAGGCCAGCGCCGCACCGATGATGAAGCCGCGCGCTTCGATGCCGGCCACCTTGTCGATCTTCATGCCGGTATAGCGATTTACCAGTTCGTTGATGGTGACGCGCAGACCCACCGGGTCTTTCAACAGCGTGGTGATATCCCGAAACATGACGCCCTGCTTGGGATAGTGGGGAACGGTGCGTATGCGCGATTTGATGGGCATGGGGTGATTCCAGTAATGGGTAATGGGTTAGCGGGGATTGAGCAGACGGCCGGCTACCGCATCCAGTCGGCTGACCGCTGCCGGGTCGCGGGCCTCGGGCGCGGTGATCAGGGCATGTTCGAGCGCACTGCGGCAACTGCACGCGGCGGCCGTGGTATCGCCGTGCAGGCGCGGTGCTACCTTCTTCACCAAGCTGCGCGCATTGTCGGCGTTGGCCAGCAGCACTTTGATGATCGCTGCGACGGTGACGTTGTCGTGATGCGGATGCCAGCAGTCGTAATCGGTCACCATTGCCACCGTGGCGTAGCAAAGCTCCGCCTCGCGCGCCAGCTTGGCTTCGGGCATGTTGGTCATGCCGATTACGTCGCAATTCCAGGTGCGGTAAAGCTCAGACGCGGCCAGGCTTGAAAACTGCGGGCCTTCCATAACCAAGTAGGTACCGCCGCGCGCGACCTCGATACCGGCCTCGCGAGCCGCTGCCTCGACATGG
>CAIYZZ010000211.1 GCA_903930805.1 uncultured Rhodocyclaceae bacterium
CTGGCTGATCGACAGCGGATGCCTCGCCGCCGCCGGCCTGATCGGCCTGTCGCGCAAGTCGCAGGCGGCCGGCAGCAAGATTCGCGTTGGCATGACGCCGGCCTTTTTGCATGACCAGCACAGCCTGCTTGGCGAATGGCGGGATTTCATGGCAGCCTCCTTGCAGCGGCCGGTGGAGTTCGTGCAACGCGACAGCTATCGCGAAACCATGGATCTACTGCGCCTGGAAAAGCTGGATTTCGCCTGGATCTGCGACTATCCCTACCTGCACCTGAGGCGGGAAGTGCGTCTGCTGGCGGTGCCGCTCTATCAGGGTCACCCGCACTACCGCTCCTACCTGATCGTGCGCAAAGACAACACTCAGGTCAAATCCATGGCTGATCTCGCTGGCAGCGTGTTTGCCTTTGCCGATCCCTACTCGAATACCGGCTACTTGTCGCCGCGATTCGAGATCCGCCAGTTGGGACACGACCCGGAGACTTTCTTTCGCAAGACCTTCTTTACCTGGTCGCATCGCAAGGTGGTCGAGGCGGTTGCCAGCGGCCTGGCGAGTGGCGGCGCGGTCGATAGCTACATCTGGGACACGCTGGCCTACGTCGAACCGGCGCTGGCCGCACGTACCCGCATCGTCTGGCGCTCGCCGGAGTATGGTTTTCCGCCTTTTGTGAGCCACCATTCGGTATCCGCCGCCGACTTTCAGCAGATGCAGCGCCATTTGCTTGACATGGCCAGGACCGATGCTGGGCGTCGCCTGCTCGAGCACCTGCATCTGGATGGATTCACTATCGGCAGCCCGGCCTTGTATGATGGTGTTGAAAAAATGATGCGCGCCTTCGGCGAAGCCTGAGGCCGTGCGCTGGCTGTTCAATCTCTCCTTCCGCCACAAGATTCCCCTGTGGACCTCCTTCCTGATCGGCTTCTCGATCTTCGTCGTTGGTGCCGCACTGATGACGCGCGCCTATGAGGACATGAAGAGCGCCGTGGTGATCAGCGCCGACAATCTCGGTCACACTCTGGCCAACACGGTGGCGCCGACGTTGTTGCATGATGATGTCTGGCGCGCCTTCGAGATCGTACGCTCGCCACTGCGCGCCGAGATCGCAAAAACCCCGGTGCAGGTCGACGCGGTTGTCGTTCTCACCCGCGATCACAAGGTGTTTGTTTCCAGCGATCCTGATACGCTGCCGATGCTCACCGAGGCTTCGGCACTCGGGTCTGACTGGGATCGATTGAGCGAGTATCTGCGCCCCCCGGCCAGCATCAAGTGGCCGCTGGTGCTGGAGCCCGCAGGGTCCAGCTATCTCTACGTGGCGCTGCCAATCACCGACAAAGACGCGCAACTCGGACATCTGGTCCTGCGCTATGCCAAATCGGTGTTTCATCCCTGGTTCGTCGATACCCTCTGGCAGGGCCTCGGTATTGGTCTGCTGGTGCTGGCGGTGCTGATCCCCATCAACTGGTACTGGGGCAGCCGCATGGCCAAGCCACTGGTCGACCTGGCGCAGCGCATGGGCATGATGCTGGAGAAGCCGCCGGAACCCCTGCCGCCGGACCTGTATCCCTATCACGACGAACTCGGCCAGTTGTTCCAGGCCTATGACCGCATGGTGCTGGCTCTGCGCGACAAGGCGGCGCTCGAAAACGAAGTGGTCAAGTCAGAAAGACTGGCCGCGATTGGCCAACTCACCGCCGGTATCGCTCACGAAATCAACAACCCGCTGGCCGGTCTGATCACGGCTGTCGATACACTCAAACTGCAGGGCGATCTCGCCCCACGCGCATTGCGCCATCTCGACCTGATCGATCGAGGCTTGGCGCAGATTCGCGATACCGTCGCCGCGCTGCTGGTGCAAACGCGCGTACAAACACGCCATCTCAATCAACACGATCTGGAAGATGTGCGAACCCTGATCCAGCCGGAGATCAGTAAGCGCCGCATTCAACTTGACTGGTCGGCCACCATGCCGGCCGAACTGCCGGCACCCGCCAGTCTGGTGCGCCAAATCCTCATCAATCTGTTACTCAACGCCGTCCAGGCGGCGGCTGAAGGCGGCCACGTCAGCCTGTGGCTGGGCAGGAAAAATGTTGCGGCATCCTGCCTGTCAATCGTGGTCTGTAATGACGGCGTGCTGCTCGGCGAGGAACAGCTCGCCCACCTGTTTGAACCCTTCACATCGACGCGTGCCGGTGGGCAC
>CAIYZZ010000212.1 GCA_903930805.1 uncultured Rhodocyclaceae bacterium
TGACCTGCGCCATCTGGGAATCCAGCAGATCCTGATAGAAGCGCGTTTGTTCGCTGTCGAACATACCGTCCTGCGGCGTGGTGGCGCGCATCGACTTCATCACCATTTGCAGGAAGACCGCCTCGAACTGCTGGGCCGCAGCCTTCAGCGACTGCGGATCTTCCTTGCGCAAGCCGTTTTTCAGCGCAGCCAGCGACTGCGTATCAAAAACCGAAGGAATGGGCGTCGTGGTATTCATCGACGGGAAGAGTGCCTTGTGCCGACAGTGGCATTTGATCGAACATGCCGGCAAATCATGCCGATTTCTGCCGTTAGATAATTTCCAGTTCGGCGCGCAACGAACCGGCCATCTTCATCGCCTGCAGAATCGCGATCAATTCCTGCGGTTTGGCACCCACCGCATTCAGCGCCTTGACCACATCGGCGAGATTTGCGCCAGCGTTAACCGTTATCAGCGCGCCACCATCAGACCTGATATCAACCGTAGCGTTGGTGACACCGGCAGTTTGTCCGCTTGCCATTGCCCCCGGCTGACTCACAGTGTTGTCGGCGGTGACCGATACGGCAAGGTTACCGTGCGCGATCGCGCACGCGTCAATCATCACCGCCTGATTTATCACGATCGAACCGCTACGCGCATTGACGATCACCTTCGCCGGCATCTGCATCGGTGTCACGCTGAGATTTTCGACAGCACCGAGAAAAGCGACACGCTCCTCGGTATTGGCGGGAAGTTTGACCTGAACCTGGCGGCCGTCAGTGGCGCTCGCCGTACCACTTCCCATCGACTTGTTGATCGCATCGACCATGCGCTGGGCGGTGCCGAAATCGGTACGGCGCAACTCGAAACTGGCCATATCGCCCTGACCGAGGGGCATTGGTACTTCGCGCTCGACACTCGCACCGTTGTCAATGCGGCCGACGGACAAGTGGTTAACAACCGTCTTGGAGCCGCCGCCCTCGGCACCGGCGCCGGCTACGACGATATTTCCCTGCGCCATGGCATAGACATTGCCATCAGCACCCTTGAGCGGCGTCATCACCAACGTGCCGCCGCGCAGTGATTTGGCGCTGCCGATCGAGGAAACCGTCACGTTGATGGGTTGGCCAATGCGCGCAAAAGGCGGCAGGTCGGCTGTCACCATCACCGCAGCGGCGTTCTTCAACTGCATCGTCTGTCCCGGTGGCAAGGACACGCCCATGCGCGCGAGCATGTTAACCATGCTCTGCGTCGTAAATGGTGTGTTTTCGCCCGTGCCATCGAGACCCACGATGATGCCGTAACCGACCAGCTGGTTATTACGCACACCAGCAATCGAGGCGATCTCCTTGATACGTTCAGCACGTGCGGCATCGCTCACCAGCAGGGCGGCGAACAGCCACATCAGACCGATCAGTAATTTATGCACGGCGCTCATTATTTTTAGCTTTCTCAGAAAGGCATGAAAGTCAGGAAGAATCGCCCAAGCCAGCCCATCACCTGGGCCGTATCAACGAAGCCATTGGCCTTGTATTCGATGCGTGCATCGGCAACTTGCGTCGATTGCACGGTATTGCTGGCGGTAATGTTGTTCGGGTTGACCACGCCGGAGAAGCGGATGAACTCCTCGCCTTCCTTCAGGCCGATCTGTTTCTCACCCGACACCAGCAGGTTGCCATTCGGGTAGACCTCGATCACGGTCACCGTGATCGTACTGGTGAAGTTGTTTTCCGAGGTATTTTCACCCTTGCCTTCGAAAGTGGTGCTGCTGTTCGCCCCGAGCGACGCCCCCTTGAAACTAGTAAACGGCAGCCCGGTCACGGTTGGAATACCCAATGTCCTGTCGTCGGTGCGGTCCGCCTTGGTGTCGGACTTCTTCGCCGCTGCGGTCTTCTCGGTGATGTTGATGGTAATGGTATCGCCAATGTAGCGCGCCCGGCGATCTTCAAACAGCGGGCGAACGCTGGCAACGCTGTAGATGCTGCCGTTGGATGGCGCGACGGCAGTGCGTGCTTCGGGCCGGACAGTCATGGGTTGATGTACGGCAGTCGACGGTGTGGTGGTCACGCAGCCGGCGAGCAGTGCGGAA
>CAIYZZ010000213.1 GCA_903930805.1 uncultured Rhodocyclaceae bacterium
CCATACAGGGAGAGCATGGGATGTTCGGTGCTCCAGAAATTATCCAAAAGTAACCCGCAGCATCCTACTCGCTGCGGCACGGTGCAAGTATTGACCGACATCAACACATGGTGGCTGCCCTGCTGTATGCTTTTCTGCGGTGTAACGCCTGCCCATCAAGTAATCAGACTCCGACCCCATGTCCCGCTCGTTACCGCTTTCGGCCCAGTACCTGCTTGCGTTTGTCGCCGCTCTGCTGGGCACGTCGCTACTGCTGGCCTTCTTCCTCTGGAGCGCCTATCAGCAGACGAATGCTGCGGTGGAGGTGGCCATAAAAAACGTGGTGCTGACCGTAGAAGCCCACGTCGACGCCTCGCTGCGGCGCATCGAGGGCAATCTGGCGCATATTGCCGCCGAACTTCCTGCTGCCGCCCTCGAGCAAAAGAATGCGGCACGGTTTATTGAAGAGGTACGCCGCGACCTCGACAACCGGATGCTCCACTTTCCGGAACTGAACTCTTTCCGCATCTTCGACGCCAACGGCGACAGCCTCTACAACAGCGGCCCCGTCATTGCCCGTATCAACATCGCCGACCGCAGCTATTTCAAATGCGCCCAGTCGAACCCGGCGATGCAACTCTGTTTTTCCGAGGCGATCCTGGCCAAGCAATCAAAAGCGCCCATCGTCGTTCTGGCGAAACCCCTCACCGCTCCTGATGGCCGCTTTCGCGGCGTCGTCGTCGGCGCTCTGGAAATGCGCTATTTCACCCAGCTGTTTTCTACCCTCGATCTCGGCCCGAGCGGCGTAATTGCGCTGCGTCGAACCGATGATGGCTCCCTGCTCGCCCGCTGGCCCGACCTGCCAGCCGCTCTCAATGTTCCGTACAAACCAGAACACCCACTCTGGCCGTGGCTCAAAAGCGGCCAGAGAGAGGGGTTATCTCGCCTCACGTCCCAGACAGACAACATCGAGCGGCTGTTCGCCTACCGTCGGCTGGAGCACTATCCTTTCTTCATCGTCCCCGGCCGCACCGCCCAGGAATACCTTGCTTCCTGGCGGCAGACGGCGATTATTTCGAGCGGTTTTGCCGGTGCCGTTCTGCTCGCCCTGGCGTTCTTCCTGCACCGTCAGCGGCGGTCGCGCCTGATGGAACTCCAACACAATCGCGAACTGGCCATCGCCCGCGACAATGCCGAAGCCGCCAACCGCGCCAAGAGCACCTTCCTCGCCAACATGAGCCACGAGCTGCGGACACCCATGAACGCCATCATGGGCATGACCGATCTGGCCTTGCGCCATGCCACCGAGCCGAAGCTGCGCGACCAACTCAGCAAAGTCATCCAGGCTTCCCAACACCTGCTCCACGTCATCAACGACATCCTCGACATATCCAAGATCGAAGCCGAGCGCCTGCAACTGGAGCGGGTGACATTCAAGCTTGGCGAGGTGCTGGAAAACCTCATGAGCCTGATCGGCCACAAGGTCACGGACAAAGGGCTCAAGCTGCGCGTCGATTTGACGCCGGACGTCGCCCACCTCACGCTGCTGGGCGATCCCCTGCGCATCGGCCAGATCCTGCTCAACTTCGCCGGCAACGCCCTCAAGTTCACCGCAGCCGGCTCGATCACCCTGCGGGCGCGGCTGGCCGAAGAAAGCCCGGGCGATGTGCTGCTGCGTTTCGAGGTAGAAGACACCGGCATAGGCATTTCACCCGAAGATCAGAAACGGTTATTCACCGCCTTCGAGCAGGCCGACGGCTCGATGACCCGCAAGTACGGCGGCACTGGGCTGGGCCTGGCCATCAGCAAGCGGCTGGTCAACATGATGGGCGGCAATGTCGGTGTCGACAGCCAGGCCGGCAGCGGCAGCACCTTCTGGTTCACCGTGCGACTGGACAAGGCCACGGACGCCGTCTCGCCAGCGCCGACTTTTGCGCAGGACACGGCCGAAGTGCGGCTGAAGACCCAATTCGCCGGTACCCGCATTCTGCTGGCGGAAGATGAGCCGATCAACCAAGAGGTCTCGATCGGTTTGCTGGAAGATGTCGGCCTCGCGGTCGATCTGGCTGAAGATGGCCTGCAGGCCGTGGCCATGGCTAACCAGAACCGCTACGCCCTGATCCTGATGGATATGCAGATGCCGCACCTGAATGGCGTGGAGGCGACGCGGGCGATTCGCCAGAAATCATTGAATACCACCACGCCCATCCTTGCCATGACCGCCAACGCCTTCGACGAAGATCGCCAGGTCTGTATCGACGCCGGCATGAACGACCATATTGGCAAGCCGGTCGATCCGGATGTGTTGTTCGAGACCTTGCTGAAGTGGCTATCCCGGTAGCCGGAAGTGCTCAGTCCGCCGGCGTAAAGAAGCGTTCGCGCAGTTCCTCCAACCCCAGCATCTCGAGCAATTCGTGCAGGCGTTCGGCTCGATGGCGGCCCGTCTGATTGCTACGGCGGGCGATGATCAACTCATTTTTCATCGAGTGTTCCCAACCCACCAGTTCAGTAACACTGATCTGGTAGCCGTGCGCTTCCAGTTGCAGGCAACGCAGCACATTGCTGACATGGCTGCCGAATTCGCGCGTGTGGATCGGGTGGCGCCAGAGCTCCACAATCGTTTTGGCCAGCGCCATCCCCTTGTTTTTCCGAAGCGCGGCAGCCACTTCAGCCTGACAGCAGGGCACCAGCACGATGAATTTCGCCTGCTTTTGCAGGGCAAAGCGGATGGCATCGTCGGTGGCCGTATTGCAGGCATGCAGTGCAGTGACCATGTCGATGGTCGATGGCAGTTCTGCCGAATCAAGCGTGTCTGCCACGCTCTGGTTGAGAAAGGTCATCCCGCCAAAGCCGAGTTTTTCAGCCAGCGCACGGGATTTTTCGACCAGTTCATCACGGCTTTCGATGCCATAAATGTGCGATTCACTCTTCAAGCCCTTGAAAAACAGGTCGTAAAGAATAAAACCGAGGTAAGACTTGCCAGCGCCGAGATCGACCAGTTGAATTGCCAGCGAGGCCTGCTGGAGTTCCAGCAACAGGGGTTCGATGAAGTTGTAAAGGTGATAAACCTGCTTCAGCTTGCGCCGACTGTCCTGGTTCATCCTGCCGTCCTGCGTCAGGATGTGCAGTTCTTTTAGTAATTCGACCGATTGTCCGGCTCTGATTTCGTTTTTTATATCCATGGTTGGTGGTATTCTGTGCTGCATTGCAACATTGATAGGATCTGAGCGCTAAAGCGCGTCAGTCTATAGCGTATGAACTACGAACAACATTATCTGACCCCCCTCTTTGAACCGAAATCCATCGCCGTCATCGGCGCTTCGGAAACCCCGGACTCGGTTGGCGGCACTGTAGTCCGCAACGTCATCGACGGCGGCTTCAAGGGCAAGCTTTTCCTCGTCAACCCGAAGCATCCAACGGTGTTTGGCCAAAAGACCTACGAATCGGTCGAAAGCATCCCCCAGCGGCTCGATCTCGTCGTGATCTGCACCAGGGCCGAAACGGTGCCAACCATCATCGAAGCCTGCGGTCGTGCCGGTGCCCGCAACGCCATCGTCATTTCCGGCGGCTTTGCCGAAATGGGGCCGCGCGGCGCCAACTTGGCCCGCTCGATGCTCGACAGCGCCCGCCGCCACAGTCTGCGCCTGCTTGGTCCTAACTGCCTCGGCATCATGCGCCCCGGCAGCAACCTCAACGTCACGTTCGCTCACGGCAGCGCCAACCCTGGCACCATCGGTCTGATTTCGCAATCAGGTGCGCTCTGTACCGCCATTCTCGACTGGGCACTTCCCAACAACATCGGTTTTTCCAACGTCGTGTCACTGGGTGCCGAGAGCGATGTCGATTTCGGTGA
>CAIYZZ010000214.1 GCA_903930805.1 uncultured Rhodocyclaceae bacterium
ATGCCTTCGCGGACGATCGACTGGGCCAGAACCGTGGCGGTGGTGGTGCCGTCACCGGCGATATCGGAGGTCTTAGAAGCCACTTCCTTGACCATCTGTGCGCCCATGTTTTCGAATTTATCCTTCAACTCGATTTCCTTGGCGACGGAAACGCCGTCCTTGGTCACGGTGGGGGCACCGAACGAACGCTCCAAAACGACGTTGCGACCTTTCGGGCCGAGGGTGACCTTGACAGCATCAGCCAGGATATTGATGCCACGAACCATGCGGCTCCGCGCGGAATCGCCAAACAGAACTTCTTTAGCAGCCATTGTTTATATCTCCAGTAAATTCAGTTAACCAGTGGGTAAATTAGCCTTATCAGGCTTCAACGACGCCCATGATGTCTTCTTCGCGCATTACCAGCAGTTCCTCGCCATCGACCTTGACGGTCTGGCCGGAATACTTGCCGAAGAGCACGCGGTCACCGGCCTTGACGGCCATCGGACGCACTTTGCCGTCATCCATGACTTTGCCGGTACCGACAGAAACGACTTCGCCTTGATCGGGCTTCTCGCCGGCGGAGTCGGGAATAACGATGCCAGAGGCAGTGGTACGCTCGGCTTCAACACGCTTGACGATCACGCGATCATGCAAGGGACGGATTTTCATGAAGTTTTCTCCTTCTGGACGAGGCCACGCTATGGTGGCGCAGGGTAACAATTTAGGCTTTGGGTTGATTGTGACGAAGAGTTATTGGCACTCATCGTCGACGAGTGCTAATAATAGAGGTCAACAGTAGGGTTTTCAAGAGGGTTACATAGTTTTTTTGCAATAATGCGCATCATCATGGGACTCTTCGACTGGCTCAGGCCCGCACCCCCTCTTGACGCCGCTACGCAGGCACGCATCGAGCATGCCGTGACAACCGGCGAACCACTCATCAGGCAGGTAGGTGGCTACGAGCGCAAGCTCGCTCCGGCGGTGCAACGCGCGATTGATTACTGCGACGACATCGCCAGCCGCATCCCCGGCCCCTTCGAGATCAGTCGTGCCGCTTTCGCCGCCGACCCAATGGTGCACGCCCTCTTCGGCAGCGCCGATGACATCGAGGTTATGCTGTCGCGCAGCCAGTGCGTGCGCGACCACATGATGGAACTGACCGCGACCAGCGGCCAATGCTGCGCCCTGCTGGGTATGCGCCACCGCGAAAAGGTTGGCTTCGGCATCGAGTTGACGGGCAATATCGTGCGCATGGACGTTCCGCAAAAAACGCTTTACTTTGCTGACCATACACTCGCCGAACCTGGCCCGGACGTCACGGCGACACGCGCGCACCTGCGCGATCTGCTCTTCGACGGTTTGCTCAAGGGTTTTGCCGCCCAAGTTGCCGAGGTGCGCGCGGAGCAAAGCAGCTTGTACCGCGAACAGTCCATCACCCACACCCTCGTACGCAGCGGCAGTGACCCCGCAACGCACACACGCCGTCTCGAAACCCTGGGAGAGCAACTCAAGGCAAGCGGCGATGTGCTCCAGCCCGAGCGTCTGCTCGATACGCTGACAGCCACGCTGGCGAACCCTGAACCCCATCTGCGCCTTGACCCGGTCAACGTCTCGGTAGATCGTTGCGGGGTCATCACCGGCGTCGGCTCTGAGGGTGAAGGTGACACCCTGCATTTCGCCGAACTCTCCGGCCGCGACAAGCGCCGCTGGGTGGTGATCATTGCCAAGATCGAGCGCGAGGAAGCCCGCCGCGCACTCGAGCGTTTCGAGACCGCGCAACGCTATATCGTGATCTGATGATGCGCCTGACTGTATTTTTGCTGACCTGGTTCTGCTGCATGACAACGTATGCAGCGCCCGAAATCAGCCGCCTGCCACCATCCGTGCAGCAGGCGCTCAAGACCGCCGGCATCCCGCCACAAGCGGTCGCCATCATTGCCCGACCGCTCGGGGCAACCAAGCCCACGCTGCGGCACCAGGGTGATGTGCCGATGAATCCGGCCTCGCTGATAAAGTTGCTGACCACTCTGGCAGCGCTCGAAACCCTCGGCCCCGCTTATATCTGGCGCACCGAGGCATTCGCCGCGACCGCCCCGGAAAACGAGGTGCTGGCCGGCGATCTTTATTTACGCGGCAGTGGCGACCCCAAGTTGACCTACGACCGTCTCTGGCTGCTGCTGCGTGAGTTGCGCGGCCGCGGGCTGCGTGAAATTCGCGGCGACCTCGTGATCGACCGCAGCGCCTTCGCACCCATGGAGCATGACCCGGCGGAATTCGACGGCAAACCGCTGCGCCCCTACAACGTCGGCCCGGATGCCCTACTGTTCAACTTTGCTACGCTGCATCTGACGCTGTGGCCCAACGGTAACAGCGTGCGCGTACTCGGCGAACCGCTGCCGACCGGCCTCGAAATCATCAATCGTCTGCAACTCACCGACTCGCCGCACTGCGGCGAGTGGCGCGAACGCCTCGAAGCAAAGCTTGCCCCCGGCCAAATCACACTATCGGGGGGCTATCCGCGCGCCTGTGGCGAGAAGCGCTGGCACCTCGCCGGGATACCGAACGCCAACTTGCTCCATGGCGTATTCACCCGCCTGTGGCGCGAACTGGGCGGACAGTTCGCCGGACAAGTCAGGGAGGACGCGACACCGACAACAGCAGTAATGCTCGCTACCAGCGAGTCGCC
>CAIYZZ010000215.1 GCA_903930805.1 uncultured Rhodocyclaceae bacterium
GCCACTCTCGCTAGGCGGCTTGGTGTCACTCTCGTAAGGGAACCACTTTTCGACCAGGAAGTGCACCAGCTCGCGGAGCATTTCTTGGTCCTCTGGATCGGCCCGGGCCGGCTCTATTGTTGGTGGGTATTTGGCAGCCTCCTGCGGATTCGTAACATCCACAGCCGGGACGGCCTGTGTTACATGCGCGTGAAACTCAGCGAAAGTATCGAAAGGAAAGTCGGTTCCGATCACATAGTTAAGCAGGCGACGCCGTTCACTTGGCGCCATCCATTGGTAGGCACGTTCAAAAAGCAACCACTTGATATAGACCAAAAGATGCTTCGGATTGCGATCCGGCAAGTAAATCTCCTTATAAACATACTTGAAAAGGTAGAAACACTCGAACGTGAGGCCATCTTTCATGTTCGCCGTGGCGCTGTCCGAGTGTTGGCGCTTAAAATGGAGCTGCTCCGGAAGCGAGCCGACGCGCAATCTCTTGGCAAGGTTGCGCACATGCATGCGGAAGTCGCAAAAAGTCACTCCTTCCTCAAATTCGCCGACTTCATCAAAATAGGCGCGTTTAAACAATCCTATGGCTTCGGCGTTGATGCAATTGACTAGCGCGTGGTGAAAGTCGCCGTTATAGACATCCCTGTTGAAATAGGTTTCGAAATAGCCATGTCCATGGGCGACTCTGTTGCCGGCCTCGTCCACTTCAATGAGGTAATCGCACACACCCCAGCACTCGGGATTGTCCTGGAGAAACTTCAGAAGCCTCTCCAAGCGGTTGGGAGCAAACCAGTCGTCGTCAGCCAGATAGCACACGTATTGACCCCTGGATAACTGGACCAACCGGTTCCATGAAAAGACCAAGCCCTTGTTCTCTTCATTCCGATAGGTCCGAATGCGGCTGTCATTGTAGGAACTGATAATCTCCCATGTGCCATCCGTGGAGCAATTGTCCACTACGTTGAGCTCCCAATTGGTAAATGTTTGCCGCAGCACAGAGTCCATTGCCTGCGCGACAAAGCGGGCGCGGTTGAAAGTGGGAAGGTTAACCGAGATCAGAGGCAACATAAGAAAATCAGGGTTTGATGAGAAGCCCTTGCCCCGTTGGCAACGTGGCAATCTTCACTCCGCGCGACCTAGCAAATGCATTCAGCGCGTCATACTGCTCCCCACAATGAGCCCAGCCATAATCGTCAAAGACAACTGGGGCGCCCTTGACCAGCTTGTCCCAGAAGAATTCCATGGCAGCAACCTCAGGTTTAGCGATGTTCATGTCAATGGAGAGGTAGGCAACGCGCTGAATATCCACGTTGGCGAAAGACTCCGGCACCTTGCCTCGCACAAGCATTGCATTGGGGTAGGGAGCAAAATTCCTGACTGCCAGTTCGTAACATTCCTCATATGAGGTCTCATTCGCGGCGATCCCATGCGCCCTCTCAGATGCGGACATCTGATCCTCAGGTATGCCTCTGAAGGTGTCGAACAACCAAAATTTTCGGTCACCAAGCTTCTCGAAGTTAAGGTAATCACATACTGCGAGCGAAAGGATGCCGGTATTCACCCCGCACTCCACAAAATCCCCTTCACACTGCATGGCATGCTGGGCCGCCCAGAGAATCATATGCACCCTCCACTCGATATGTATGTCATTCTCGCTGCCCTTCGGACGACCCATCTTGTGACCTGAGTCCATGCCCTTGGCATAGGCGCGCACAAACTCATGATCCTTGATCC
>CAIYZZ010000216.1 GCA_903930805.1 uncultured Rhodocyclaceae bacterium
CAGCATGTTGCAAAGCTGCAAAAGTTGGCCGTGAAGCAGGTGGCGACCATCCCGCAGGTCGAGGAGCTTACAAACGTTCGCTTCAGTGCTTCTGGTCTTAAGAAGCACAGAGAACGTTTGGAACTCTCTGCTCCTGAGTTGGCTTCAATTCTGGAGGTTTCCCCACAGAGCATTTACAACTGGGAATCCGGAACCTCGCGCCCGAGTAAAATACAAGTCAACAAAATCGCCATCCTCAGAAAAATGGGCAAACGGGAAGTCCAGCAAAGACTTGCCCAGATGCGCGCTGGTTGAGATTGGTCGTCTGCTCGCGTTGATTCAGGAGATGGAGCACAGCGGGTTGTGGCCCTTGCTTAACCCGAGATATCTGAATGAGCGATTCTGAACGCATGCGCATCGACAGATGGCTCTGGGTGGCACGGTTTTTTAAGACACGCAGCTTGGCCGCCGCTGCGATTGCCAGTCACAAAATCAGCTGCAACGGTGAACACGTCAAGCCAGCCCGCGAACTCAAGGCGGACGATCGCATCGAAATCACCATTGGCCAAACCGTATTCGTCATCATTGTGCAGGGCATGGCCGGGCAACGGCGTCCGGCACCCGAGGCCCGACTGCTCTACGAAGAAACACCGGAAAGCCAAGCTGAACGGATTGCCCAGCATGAACTAAGAAAGTTGGCGCCGGTGCCAGGCTCGGACCTCAAGGGGCGCCCGACCAAACGGGAAGGTAGATTGATCCGTGGTATCAAGAGGTAGTCGAGAGAATATGCTTCCAACCGGATTTGACTGGAAAGCAGTCTTTGTCGAGTGCCGGCGCCCGTGGAAGATCGCGACTTTTCTGATCGGCCTCGGATTGCTGATCGTCGGTTCCTTCCTCTACACCGCACCGGATTGGGATATTCCCATCTCGATCATCATGGCGACCTTCACCTACCTGATGGCCGGCTGGTCGATGCGTGTCATGGTCGAGCGACGCTGGCGTGATTGGCCCCTGATGGTGTTCTTCACCTGGTGGTGCGTCGATGGTTGTTACGCCTTTTACTGGGGCATTGTAAATCCGCAGGCGCTTGACTTCATGCGTGACGCGAACTGGCCGGCTTCGCTGTCGCTGTATTGGATGTGCGGCTTGGTGTGGTTCTGGAATGGACCGCTGAGTGACGTGTTGAAACTGCTTCGACAGAAATCCGATCATGCCCATCGACAACCAGATTGAACCCCCACAGTCATTTATGGCCCTGTACGTGAAGCCAGAGCACAGCCATCCCAATGCTTCTCAGGAAATGGTCCTGGCCCGGTATGAGCAATGCGAGGACATGACCTGCGTTCTGGCCGAGCAAGCTCAAACGCTGGCCTTCAAGGAAAACATCTCCGAGAGGGAAGTCCTTGAACGTTGCCACCAAGGATTGATCGGCAATGAAACGGATTTCACCGAAAGAGAGTCCCGGTGGGTGATCTGCCGTTTGGCAGAACTCATGGACTGGGCTCCTCTTGAATTCTGGGATGACAGCGCGAACCCGAGTCCCGATAGCCCCACCCCCAACCCCGACAAATCCTGATGGCACAACCTGCGCCGATCCGGTACGCTTCTGCCAATTTCTGATCGCCGATTCACTCATGACCCAAATTCCTGATGTTGTTCGCCTCATGGCACCACTATCAGAAGCCGAGTTCAACGAGCTTGACCGCTTCCTGGCTTCGGACGCTACTTCGGACGAAACCATGATGATCGATGCCCTGGACGGTTATCTGACCGCTCTGGTGATTGGTCCCATCAATGTGCCCACGAACACATGGCTTCCCGGCATCTGGGGGCCCGACAAACAACATGCTCCCAGCTTTCAGAACGTCGAACAGGCTCAACGCATCTCCGATCTGATTGTCCGGCACTGCAATGGCATCCACTGGGCGATTGATTACGATCCAGACGACATCGATTCCATCTTCGATACCGTCAGCTATCAGGATAAATCCAAGGAGTACCTGGACGGAGAGATGTGGGCTTATGGCTTCCTCCAAGGGATTGCGTTGGCGCGGACGGCTTGGCAACCGCTGTTTGAAGATACTCTGGCCATGGAAGCCCTGATGCCGATCTACATCCTTGGCACGGATGATGCGACGCCCGAGCAGCAGGCTTTGAGCAACACCCCGCTCAAACGGGAGGCCCTGACCCAACAGATTCCAGCCAGCATTGGGGTCCTGTGGCGTTTCTGGCATCCAGATCACCAGTCACGGTGTGAAGCCATGGCAACCCCCGTGAAGCACTCTGAACCCAAGGTGGGGCGCAATGATCCTTGTCCTTGCGGTAGCGGCAAGAAATTCAAGCGGTGCTGCGGGGCACACTGAGAAAAGAATGGGCGAGAGAATCACCGTTTCCCTGGATGAGGTCGAGATTTCGGCCATCCGTGCGCAAGGAGCAGGCGGCCAGAACGTCAATAAGGTCTCGAACGCCGTGCATCTGCGGTTCGACATCAACGCATCCTCATTGCCCGAAGCCATCCGCGAGCGGCTCCTGAAACTGGGAGATCAGCGCATCAGCAAGGACGGTGTCATCATCATCAAGGCGCAAGAGTTCAGGAGTCTTGAGGGCAATCGCATGGAAGCCATGCGTCGCCTCCATGAGTTGATCGACAGCGTGGCCGTCCTTCCCAAGCGGCGCCGGCCAACCAAGCCGACCCGGACATCGGTCAAGAAGCGACTGGACAGCAAGACTCGGCGTGCATCGATCAAGGCCGGGCGTGGCAAGGTCGACGAGTGAGTCCCCCCCACCCAATCCAATCCCACGACTATTCCAGGACAAAAGCGGATGGCCAACCATATGACCTACGAGGAATTCCTCGACGAAGTCACCACACTCATCACCGAGAAGTATGACGTCGCTGATAAGGGCGCCATCCAGATGGTGATGCGGGCGCAGGAGGATGAGTTCTTCAGCGGTCACGATAACGACCCGAAGATATGCACGCTGGATCGCGCCCATGAGGATGCCAGGACTGTCTTCAAGAAATACAAGTGAATGAACACATGACCATCGAACTCTCCCCACACGAAGCCCGCGTCATCGGCTGCCTGCTCGAAAAGGAAATCACCACCCCCGAGCAGTATCCGTTGTCACTGAACGCACTCGCCAATGCCTGCAACCAGAAGAGTAACCGTGACCCCGTGATTGATCTTGACGAGGCGACCGTTCAGCAAATCCTGGATGGGCTCAACAAGAAATACCTGGTCAGCGAAGAGAGTGGCTACGGCAGTCGGGTTGCCAAGTATCGCCATCGTTTCTGCAATACCGAGTACGGCACCCTGAAGCTCTCGCCCCAGGAACTCGGCATCGTGTGCGAACTGCTCTTGCGTGGTCCGCAAACCCCCGGCGAACTACGCAACCGAGCCAATCGCTTGTACGTCCTGAAAGATGTGGTCGAGGCTGAGACAGCCCTGGATCATTTGGCGCAACGCGAAGATGGCCCGTTTGTGGTTCGTTTGCCCAGAGAGCCCGGTAAACGTGAGTCACGCTACGCCCACTTGTTCAGCGGCGAAGTGGTGATAGAAGAAGGCAGCGAGGTGGCAGAAAGACCGGCCGGAAACGCAAGTAGCCCTAATCTGGAGCAACGGGTAGCTGCCCTCGAAGCCGAAGTTGCCGAATTGAAATTACTGCTCAGCGCGCTGACTTCCTGATGGGTATTGCCAACTCTCCTATGGTCTCCCGACTCAAAACCCTGATTGATCTTCTGCATGCCTCGGGCGATATTGCCTTGGCGACGCACTCCACCGCAGTTGTCGGTTTCCCTTACGTCACCGAAGTAGCCTATGCGACGGATGAACATCATCGGCCGGTGCTGCTGATCTCCCGCCTGGCGGAACACACCCAGAACCTGCTGACCGACTCACGCGCCAGTTTGCTGGTGGCGCGATCTCTTGGCGAAGGCGAAATTGCCCGTACCTCCCTGGTTGGTAATGTGGTGGAGATCGAGCCTTCGCCCATGTTGGTGGCGCGCTACCTGCGTTTTCATCCAGAAGCGGAGCATTTCCTGCAACTCGGTGATTTCCGCTTCTTCCGGATAGACCCGCTGCGGATCCGCGTTGTCGGCGGTTTCGCCCAGGCCGGCTGGCTGGATGGCAAACAATTGATCGACGCGCCTCACATCACACTTGAAAATGAGGCGCACTTGATCGAAAGTGCCCAAGTATCTCTTCCTGGCGGGATCGAACTGCTCGGTGTGGATGCGTACGGAGTCGATTATCGAACAGGAGACACGCGCAAACGAGCGGTGTTCAAGGTTGGTCCCGTGCTGGCGGATGCGGCACATGCCGCATTGCACCGAGTGTTGGATCATCTTTGATGGCCTGCCACTTGTTCGTTTTCAAAGTAGCAGGAGAGATCATTTGCCATCTCCTTCCGCTCAGTAGGTACGGAATGAGAATCCGGCGTTGACCTATCTGATCGCGGGACTGGCTTGTGTTCCCTTGTTGGCGAGGCTGCGCTATGCGATGCATCGCAGCCTTGCTCCGGAACGTGTCGTTGAAGTGGAACTCCGGCGAGCCGTGGACTCGGGTTTCAGTATGTCAGAATTCCCACTGCAAACGACAACTTGCTCTTTGGCTGGCTCATTCTGTCAGTGAGGAGAGGCAATGCGACGCATGTGTGTGCGATCGCCGTGTCCAAAGGACAGCGCACTCCAGTTCACTTGGACAACTGCAATAGAATGCGAGGGGCTGCTTCTGACTGATTACAGATATTTCACGCTAAAGTCGCTCATCTTATAATTCAATAGGAGGTAGAGGATGGAGCATAGCGCCGGTCGGTATCGCGTCCTTTTCGGTGCCGCCTCAGGCGTATCGATTGTGTTGATAGTCTCAGCTATCCTGATCGCCAACGCCCTACGCATCGAACCATGCCCGCTGTGCATCTTGCAGCGCATGGTCTATATGCTTGTTGCGCTCTTAGCCGCTATCGGGGCAGTTGGCGTGGCGTGCAAGATAATTGCAGCGTTGATGCATATTGTTGCCGACATCGGGCTGTTCGTTGCCGGCTACCAAGTATGGATACAGGAGTTCAGGCCGAATATCACCTGCGGTGGCAGACCCACTTGGTGGGAAAACTTTGTCGATTGGGCCGGCAACAAGCTTCCTAGCCTGTTTGCTTCCGGTGGTCAGTGCGCAGATATTTCCTGGAGCCTGTTTGGGCTATCTATGGCAGCCTGGTCGACGCTGGCGTTCCTCGGGTTGTCGGCGCTGTCCCTGTACATCATTGCTTCATGCGTGGAGTCAGATCAAGTCAAGGCTGCTTAAATAATGAAGGCGAAGATGGGGCGGCGGTGATAGCCAGTTACGGACTGTGTCGCACCACGGCATACGAGTGAATTGCCAAGGTGAAAGGACGTGGGCCAAGCAGATACAATGTCTGCATAACGGACAGCCTAAGGAGTTTGGAAAGCAGGGGCAAGGCCATTCTGTCGCCAATGGCGGCTTGGAACGAGGAATTGTAATGAGTGAAAACAACATTCCATTTAACAAACCTTATATGACCGGCAAGGAGTTGTACTACATTGCCGAAGCTAAGTTCGGCAACATGCTGGCAGGCGATGGGGCATTCACCAAGCGATGTCACCGCTGGATTGAAGAGAAAACCGGCTGCGCCAAGGCCTTGCTGACGCACTCCTGTACGGGCGCACTGGAGATGTCTGCATTACTCCTGGATATCCAGCCAGGCGACGAAATCATCATGCCTTCCTATACCTTTGTTTCAACTGCAAACGCCTTTGTTTTGCGTGGAGGAGTGCCTGTATTTGTAGATATCAGGGAAGACACACTGAATCTGGATGAGAAATTGATTGAAGCGGCTATTACCCCGCGTACGAAAGTGATCGTGCCGGTACATTACGCTGGTGTAGGGTGTGATATGGATGCCATCATGGAAATAGCACGCCGTCATGGTTTGAAAGTCGTGGAGGATGCGGCTCAGGGCGTTATGGCAAGCTACAAAGGTCGCGCTCTGGGCAGTATCGGGGATCTCGGCGCATTCAGTTTTCACGAAACCAAGAATGTCATTTCCGGCGAAGGTGGTAGCTTGCTGGTCAACGATCCGGTCTTGGTCTTGCGCGCTGAAATAATCCGTGAAAAAGGTACTGATCGCAGCCGATATTTCAGGGGTGAGGTAGATAAATATACTTGGCAGGAGGTGGGTTCGTCCTTCCTGCCTGGGGAACTCATCGCCGCTTTCCTGTGGGCGCAATTGGAAGAGGCGCAGGCCATCACGAATCAGCGCATGGCCAGTTGGGAGTATTACCATGCGTCCTTTGCCGAACTTGAGGCGAAAGGTGTTTTGCGTCGTCCCATCATATCCAAAGACTGTCGGCACAACGCACACATGTACTATGTGCTGCTTGCTCCCGAAATAGATCGCCAGGCTGTGTTGCGTGAGTTCAAGCGCAATGATGTTTTCTCGGTATTTCATTACGTACCGTTGCACTCGTCACCTGCCGGGCAGCGCTATGGTCGGGTGCATGGGGGGCTGAATGTGACCAACACTCAATCCGAGCGTCTGGTTCGTTTACCTCTTTGGGTTGGCCTCACAAAATCACAGCAAGATCGGATTGCCAACGTGCTGGCGATGCAGCTTAGGTAATTTTTGCGCTGAACTACGGGAAAGCCCTTTCAGGGGAATTTTCCCGACGATCGAGTATTTTAAAAAATGAAAGTCTAACGAATAAAGTTAGATCGTGATCGCGAAGCGAGCCACGATCTAAACCGTTTGTTGGACGCCCCCGGCTCTGTGGCACAAGGGTTGCGTAGAAAATAGCTTTTTGGAAATATCCCCGATGGATTGATCGGGCGTCCGAGGTGATGTGTACTGGCCAGGCTTATTTCTGCCGCCGAGGCGATTGGCGACCGATGCTGCGGCGCAGACGCCGATTTACTTAAATTTCAGACGAGCCGGTTGCTGAGCAGCGCTATCAACCGCTTGCAGTTTGGATGCAAAAAACAAAATTGCGCGCCCGCCGAAACCCCTTGGGCAAAACATGCTGCAACACCAGTCAGTGGAACTGTGCCCCCGGCACCGAGCACCGCATCATCTTCACGGTCTTGGCGTCGCGATAGCGAAACGTCACTTGACCATCGGCACACACCACACGATGTCCTTCACGCAGATTTCAAGCTTTACTTGCTCTCCATCACCCAGACGCCATCCCAATCTTTTCCTGGTGGGTTGGCGATAAAGTGCTTGCAGCGTTCAACGTAAAGCTGGGCAGCCTTGTCGTGGTCGTTCAAGTCAAGCACTTCCTGAAACTCGACCATGGCGGCCTGCCATTCTTGTTTGCGGTACTTCATCAGCCCAGCCTTAAACAAGCGTAGCGCATCAGTTAGCTGCGGGTAAGTTTCATCACTGTGATAGTCGAGAATTTCGTAAATCGCCACCGGCTTGGTCTTGCCTTTGACAACCACGAGATCCAGTTCTCGGCTGTAATAGGTACCGTGCAGAAGTTTCTGGGTGAACTCGCTGATGAGGATGTGGGCGCCATATTGTTTGCAGGCCGACTCAAGGCGTGCGGCGAGGTTTACCCCATCGCCGATGACGGTGTAGTCCATGCGTTTTTTCGAGCCAATATTGCCGGACACAACATTATCGGTATTTAAACCGATGCCAATATCGACCGCCATCTTGCCCTCGTTGGTACGCTGGAGGTTCCATGCGGTAAGTGTGCGCAGCATGGCGACCGCCGTGCGCACGGCGCGATCGGCGTCATCGTCATGGCCAACGGGGATGCCGAAGGCCGCCATGATGGCGTCACCGATGAACTTGTCCAGCATGCCTTCCTCGCGCTGGATACAATCGACCATCAAGGTGAAATATTCATTCAATAGAGCAACCGTTCCCTGAGCACCGAGTTGCTCGGTAATGGTTGTGAAGCTGCGAACATCGGAGAACAGGATTGTCGCGTTGACGCTCTTGCCGCCGAGTGCTTCAGCACCGGAGGTCAGCATCTGGTCGGCGATACCCGGGTCCATGTAACGTGACATGGTCGACTTCAGGCGCTTTTCGTTCGAGATGTTTTCGAGCAGCAGCATCGAGCCAATGCGTTTACCTTCGGCGGATAGCAGGGGTTGAAAAGTGAGGTTGGCCGAAAGTTTTTCATCGCCAATGGCAAGTTCGGCATCCATCAATAGTTCGGAGTTCTGTGTTTCGGCCACCCGCTTTAGTTTATCGAGCACCCAAGCGTTGTCACCGGCAAAAAAATCAGCCGCCGGTTTGTGCAGAATCTGGGTTGGATGCAGTTTCAAAAGACGCAACCCGGCGGCGTTGCAGGTAGCAATCCTCTCGGCATCATCAAGGGTGATGACACCATTCGACATGGACTCGAGCATCGCCTCGTTGTAGTTTTTCATTGCCTGCACGTCGGCAAACAGTTTGGCATTTTCCAGCGCGATGGAAATCTGTGCGGTAAAGGCGCGCAGGCGCGACTCATCCTCGCTGGTGAATGGGCCACCGCGCCTGTTGAGTACTTGAGTTACACCAATTACCTTGCCATGCTTGTTAACGATAGGCACGCAAAGGATGGAACGCGTGAAAAATCCAGTCTTCTTGTCAAAGGCGGGATTGAAGCGCAGATCGGCATATGCGTAGGGGATATTGATTGCCTTGCCCGAGGAGAAAACCGCACCGGCGATACCCAAATGATTGGGCAGGCGGATTTGTACTGATTCCAACCCTTGGCCAACCTCCGACCATAGTTCGCTGGTTTTTTCGTCGTTGAGAAACAAGGTGGAGCGCTCAGCATTGAGGAGGCGAGTGGCTTCCCCCATCACTTTTTGCAGAAGCGAGCCGAGCTTGATGTCCGCCGTGACTTCAGAGACAACGTCGATGAATTCCATCTCCTGGCGACGAATGGCCTGCATGCGCTCGATGAACTGCGCGCTTTGCAGCGCCAAGGTGCCCTGGCTGGTCATGGCCTCAAGCATCAGCAAATCCTGCTTGGTGAATTTGCCGTTGCGCTTGTTAAGGGTTTGCGCCACCCCGATCACTTCTCCCTTTACCGTTTTGATCGGTACGCAGAGGATGCTGCGGGTGGTGAAGCCGGTCTGCTCGTCGATCGAGCGATTGAAACGGTCGTCCGCGTAGGCGTCGTGAATGATCAAGGCTTGTGCGCTGGTAAAAACATGGCCGGCAACGCCGCTGCTGTTGAGGATGCGGATCTCACGCTGGATATTGCCCTGCGCAACGCGAGAGTACAGTTCGTTGGTATCCGGATCGTTGAGAAACAGCGAACCGCGCTCAGCATTCAGTTCGTTGGTCGTCATCTCGACCAGCGCATTCAAAACTTCGTCGAGCGTGCCGTAGCCCGCCATGCGTCGCGTTACCTCCAGCAGAAGTTCGGCGTGACGTAAGCGGCGGCGGGCGTCCGTCGTCGTTGTGCCTTCGACAACAGATTTTTTTCTGGCAGGGGCAGCGGGGATGGCGTCCATGGGTTTCACGTGGCGGGTAGGTGACTGTTGAGCTGCTCGCGCAATGCTTGGATGGTCGCCTGTAATTGTACGGTTTCGTCAGCGAAATACGTGTGCTCACGACGCACGGCATTGTCCTTGTCGAGTTGCCCCAACTCAAGTGCGTCGCGCAGTGAGTCGACAGTTTGACGCAGTTGGGCGATTTCACTTTGTTGTGCGGTGATTGCGTTGCGCACGGCATTGTCCTTTTCGGCGCGCTCCCGCTCAAGTTCATCACGCAGGTTACCGACGGTTGCCTTGAGCATCTGCGTTTCGTTGTGGCTGGT
Source organism: uncultured Rhodocyclaceae bacterium (assembly GCA_903930805.1). GTDB lineage: Bacteria > Pseudomonadota > Gammaproteobacteria > Burkholderiales > Rhodocyclaceae > Sulfuricystis. The sequence continues at coordinate 9,761 of CAIYZZ010000216.1, forward strand.
AGCGCGTTCCTGCTGTAAAGCTGTCTCGCGATCGATGCGCGCCTTTTCCAGCGCATCGCGCAAGGAACCGGCCGTCGATTTCAATTGCTGAATTTCATGCAAGGCGCTCGCGCGCTCCTGCTGTACCGATTTTTCGCGCTCGATACGGGCGTGCTCCAATTCAGCCCTTAGTGCGCTTACCGTGGTTTTTAGCTGGGCGATCTCGGCCGCGCTGGCCTGAGTTGCCTGCTGGGTTTCTGCATGACGCAACATTTCGGTGTGCTCAAGTTCGCCACGCAAAGCAACCACCGTGCGCTTCAAGTCGCGCGCGTCGGCCTGGGCCAGTGCCAGTTCCTCCTCGATGGTCAATTCGTTAGTATTGTTCATGGATGGTGTTCGGCGCCCCCAGCACGAACCAAACGCGCGACCCCCTTCTTAGGAGGAAGGTGCCAGCGAGTTTCAGGTGGTCTCAGTAAGCTATGGTAATGATAACCGAGTTCCAGTTGCGGGCATTTACACAGTGCTGCAAGCAACGAACGAACATCGCGCGGAACGCATGTCCGGGTTGCGCGAGAATCTAGCGCTCTGACTGGATCTTGTTGAGGATACGCGCTCGACTGGAAGCTTCGGATTGGTTAGCGGCGGAAACTTGGCGACCATACTGGTCGCGTTCATCCTTGGAGCGTTTCACGGCCTCGATGCTCTTGACGCAGCGCCAGCGCGAACCAGTCTTGGTCACGAGCAGCTTCATTTCCTCCACCGGATGGTGGACGCGACAGTGGTAGCAGTAACGCGTGGTGGGAGAGTTTTTGGCGTTCTTCATAATGCGCGCAAATTATACCAGCGGCTAATCAACTGGCTGCCAAGCC
>CAIYZZ010000217.1 GCA_903930805.1 uncultured Rhodocyclaceae bacterium
CCACTTCAATATCGATGTCCTGCATATAGGGCTTCACATCCGTATCCGGATCGTAGCGGTAAATCCTGAACTGGATGGTGCGAGTTTGATTGGCTTCAGTCATCGCCGTTCTTCCTTAATAAGCACGCTTCTTGAGCGCGATGGTCTCGACCGTCAGCGGTCGCAGAGTGACCGACTTGTAGTCCAGGCGGTTGTCTTCCTTGAACCAAAGCGAGTGCTTGAGCCAATTGGTGTCATCGCGACCATTCGGGCGTTCTGTCGTATCGGGCGCATCATCACGCACATGCGCACCACGGCTCTCCTTGCGCGCCTCCGCCGACACCATGGTCGCCACCGCTACCTCGATAAGATTGTCAAGTTCGAGCGCCTCAATGCGTGCCGTATTGAAGACTTTGGACTTGTCCTTGATTTCGGTCTGCTCCACATCCTTCTGCACATCGAGAATTTTCTGCACACCTTCCTTCAGAAGGTCGTTGAAGCGAAACACCCCTGCGTGTTTTTGCATGGTACGTTGCATAGCCAGCCGCGTTTCATGCACGTTGGCACCAGCGCGCTGCGTGTTGAGACGATCCAGTCGCGCCAGCGTTTGATCGAAGACATCGGCCGGCAGTTCCTTGTGCGACTTGGGTGATTTTTTCAATTCCTCGACCGCCGTTTCGCCGGCGGACTTGCCGAATACCAGCAGGTCGAGCAGTGAATTTGTACCAAGGCGATTGGCACCATGCACCGAAGCACAGGCACATTCGCCAGCGGCATAAAACCCCGGCACGGCTTCATTCATCGTGGTGCGACCTGGCACAACCACCTGGCCCTTGAAGTTGGTCGGAATCCCACCCATCTGATAATGACAAGTCGGCACCACAGGGATTGGCTCTTTCAAGGCATCGACACCGGCAAACTGCACGGCGATTTCGTGAATGCCCGGCAAGCGCTTCATGATCGTTTCCGGCGGCAGGTGGGTAATATCGAGCAGGACGAAATCTTTGTTCGGCCCGCAACCGCGACCTTCGTTGATCTCGGTGACCATCGCCCTTGACACGACATCACGCGAAGCCAGATCCTTGGCGTTCGGCGCATAACGTTCCATGAAGCGTTCACCCAGCGAGTTGCGCAGAATGCCGCCCTCGCCACGAACACCCTCGGTGATGAGTACGCCAGCGCCCGCCACACCCGTCGGGTGGAACTGCCAGAACTCCATGTCCTCGAGTGGAATACCGGCACGCGCCGCCATGCCGACACCATCGCCGGTGTTGATGAAGGCGTTGGTGGAAGAGTAGTAAATCCGTCCCGAGCCACCCGTGGCGAAAATCGTCGCCTTGGCATGGAACGCATAGATGTCGCCGGTTTCCATTTCCATCGCGGTAACGCCGAGCACTTCGCCCTCGGCGTCTCGAATCAGGTCGAGTGCCATCCACTCGATGAAGAACTGCGTATTGACCTTGATGTTGCGCTGGTACATCGCGTGCAACATCGCGTGGCCCGTGCGGTCAGCTGCGGCACAGGAACGACGCACCGGTTTTTCGCCGAAGTTTGACATGTGGCCACCGAAGGGGCGCTGGTAGATGCGGCCATTGTCGAGCCGATCGAAAGGCATACCGTAATGCTCGAGTTCGATGACGCACTCGTTGGCTTTGCGGCACATGAACTCGATGGCATCCTGATCGCCGAGCCAGTCGGAACCCTTGACGGTGTCGTACATGTGCCAATGCCAGTGATCCTCCTCGGAATTACCCAAACTGGCCGCCACGCCGCCCTGGGCGGCAACAGTATGCGAGCGGGTGGGAAAAACCTTGGTCAACACGGCCGTCTTGAGACCGGCCTCGGAAAGCTGGATCGCAGCACGCAGACCGGCACCGCCGGCGCCGACGATCACTGCATCAAATTTGCGGACGGTAACGTTCACGCTCATTTTCCTATCAAAGCCTCCAGATAACCTGCGTTGCCCAGCCGGCATAGCCGACCAGAGCCGACAGTGTCAGCACATGCAATAAGAGTTTGATGCCGGCGGGTTGGATGTAGTCCATCCAGATGTCACGCACGCCGACCCAAGCATGCCAGCACAGGTTGACGATGAACAGGAAGCTGACGAAGCGCATCAACCCTGCGGACATGAACGTACGCCAGCTTTCATAACTAGCTGCTGCGCCCTGCAGCAGCGCAATGGCAATGACCAGCGTGAAGGCCGCCATCACAGCGCCGGTGATGCGCTGGACAAGCCAATCCATGAGACCGTAATGCGCCCCGACGATTTTGCGATTCACCATAATTTCGCTCCCAGGATCAGGGTCAGCAGAAGACTGACGGCGAGAACTGCCTTGGCGGAAGCACTCGCCTTGGCTTTATCGACCCCGACATGGACATCGATCAACAAGATGCGGATACCCATGCAAAAGTGGTGCAGGAAGGCCCACAACAAACCGATCAGAAGCAATTTGACGAGAGGAAGTGCAGTCACCGCCTGCAAAACCTGAAAGCTATCGCCGGACTTCAGCGATAGATCGAGCAGCCAAATCAACAGGGGCAGCATGAGGAACAAACCAATGCCGCTAACGCGATGCAAGATCGAGGCAAAACCCGCAATCGGCAGCTTTATTTCCATCAAGTTCAGATACTTGGGACGTTTTTTCGTCAGTTCCGCCATCTCACTGTCACTCCATTCATGGTGCAGCGCAATATCCTACCGCAAGCAATGTTATAAATTAATCTTTGCCACCAACAAACTGTGATAATAAACTCTGCACTCAATCATTAAAGCCCTGTCATCCCAGTTCGTTCAAATAACAATGCTCCACCGTCGAATACAGGCCACGCCGCCACTCCACCGGACGGTCTCCATAGGTGTAGCTGATCCTTTCCACCGACAGCAGCGGACTACCTTCCGGCACTTTCAACAACTCGGCACTGGCACGCTCAGCAGCCACGGCACGCAAGCGCTCTTCGGCCCGAATCATGCGCACGCCGAACTTTCCTTCAAACAAGCTGTAAAGCGAAGCTTGGGATTCTTTCAGCACCTCAAGCGACAAGCCCGCGAAAATCTCGCCAGGCAGGTAAATTTCATCCACCACCACCGGCTTGCCGGAAAACTCAAGCAAACGACGCACGACGATGATCGGATCACCCGCATTGAGACCCAGAACGCGCGCCGCCTCGACCCCAGCCTTGGCGCGCCAGCATTCAAGCGGCGTACTTTTCGGCGATTCGATGACACCGGTCAGCGGCACCAGGCGCAGGAAACGGAAGAAGGCACGCGGGTCACTGTGACTAGCAACGTAAGTGCCCTTGCCTTGTCGCCGCACCAGCAGGTTTTCGGCAGCCATCTCATCGATGGCCTTGCGCACCGTGCCCTGACTGACGCTAAAGCGCGACGCCAACTCCATTTCGCTCGGAATCAACTCGCCCGGTCGCCACTCACCATTGTCGAGCGCCTGAAGGATCAGGCTCTTGATCTGGCGGTAGAGCGGACTGAATGTCGGAGAGTCAGCAGAGGATTGACGCATCATGGAATCGAATTGAAGCATATTTTTTTTCCGACGTCCATAGTTCGTCTTATATCTTATGCAAGATATAAGACAGATATTGACAGAGTGCAGCAGCGCGTTTTATGATTCTGCCGTTACCCCTTATTACACTGACCTTTTTCACCACCCACACCTCAAGGAGTTCCACATGGCCAAAGCCCCCATTCGCGTCGCAGTGACCGGCGCCGCCGGACAAATCGGTTATGCCCTGTTGTTCCGCATCGCCAGCGGTGAAATGCTCGGCAAGGACCAACCCGTCATCCTGCAAATGCTCGAGTTGCCGATAGAAAAGGCGCAAGCCGCACTCAAGGGCGTGATGATGGAACTCGAAGATTGTGCCTTCCCGCTGCTGGCCGACATGATCGGCACTGCCGATCCGAAGGTGGCTTTCAAGGATGTGCAGCAGGCTCTACTGGTCGGTGCCAAGCCGCGCGGCCCGGGCATGGAGCGCAAGGACCTGCTGCTCGAGAACGCCAAGATTTTTTCCGAGCAGGGCCAAGCCATCGATGCTGTTGCGGCCCGTGATTTGAAACTGATTGTTGTCGGCAATCCCGCCAACACCAACGCGTTGATCACCATGAACACGGCTAAGAGCCTGCCGCAATCGGCATTCACCTCGATGATGCGCCTCGACCACAACCGCGCCATCTCTCAACTGGCCACCCGCACCAAGGCCAGCGTCACCGACATCCAGAAGATGGTCGTGTGGGGCAACCACTCGCCAACGATGTATCCGGACATCCGCTTCGCCTCCATCGGCGGCAAGGCCGCACCGGCCCAGGTCAATGACGATGCCTGGTACAAGAACGAATACATCCCGAAGGTCGGCAAGCGCGGTGCCGCCATCATCGAAGCGCGCGGCCTGTCTTCTGCTGCTTCGGCCGCCAACGCTGCCATCGACCACATGCGCGACTGGAACAACGGCACCAACGGCGCCTGGGTCACCATGGGCGTGGTTTCCGACGGTTCCTACGGTATCCCCGCAGGCATGATCTACGGCATGCCCTGCATCTGTGCCGGTGGCAAGTGGGAAGTCGTCAAGGGCCTCGAAATCGACGCTTTCTCGCGCGAGAAGATGGACTTCACGCTCAAGGAACTCACTGAAGAGCGTGACGGCGTCAAGCATCTGTTTGCCTGATTGCCGGTCAGCCAGCGGGATTCCAGATGAACAGTCCGGTCCATCCCGCTGACATTCTTTATGCAGGCGGCCGGCCCTTCCCGGCGCTGACCGCCTGCGAGCATTACGCCGGCCATGAAAAACTGATTTGCAAGGCGCTCGAATTGCAAACCAGTCTAGGTGCAATTTTCGACATCACCGCCGATTGCGAGGATGGCGCACCTACCGGACGCGAGCATGAGCACGCCGTTCTGGTCGCCGCACTCATCAATTCGAGCGACAACCGTTACAACCGCCTGGGTGCGCGCATCCATGACGTGCGCCACTCGGCCTGGCATGATGATCTCGAAACCATCGTTGGTACGGCGGGACAGCGCCTCGCCTATCTGGTGCTACCCAAACCGGAGTGCCTGGCTGACGTTCAGGAGCAAATCTCTGCCCTCGATTCCTGTCGTAGTCGTCACGGCATCGCGCGTGAAATTCCGGTGCATGTACTAATCGAAACACCCGGCGCAGTCCGCGCCGCCTGGCAGATCGCCGCCCTGCCCCAGGTCGAATCCATCGACTTCGGCCTGATGGATTATGTTAGCGCGCATCATGGTGCCATTCCGGCCAGCGCAATGCACTCTCCCGGGCAATTCAACCATCCGCTGATCGTACGCGCAAAGTGCGAGATTGCAGCTGCAGCACTGGGCAATGGCATCGTGCCGGCACATAACGTCACCACAGAATTCCTTGATGCCAGCGTGGTCGCTGCCGATGCGCGCCGCGCCCGCGAGGAATTCGGTTTCCTGCGCATGTGGAGCATTCACCCGAACCAGATCGAACCCATCGTCGCGGCCATGCGTCCCGCTTTCGATGAGGTCGAAGCAGCTAGCGCAATTCTCTTGGCCGCTGCCGCTGCAGACTGGGGGCCAACCCAGCAGAATGGCCGCCTGCATGATCGAGCTTCCTATCGTTATTACTGGGAACTGCTACAACGCGCCCACGCCACCGGCGTACCTTTGCCGACAAAAACCACCTCACGTTTTTTCAACGCCGTGCCCGCCTGAAAGGAATCGCCATGAAACGCATTCTGATTGCATTCGTCTTCGCCAGCCTCGCTTCACTCTCCCAAGCCCAGCAACAGATGCAACCCGGCCGCTGGGAAATGAGCAGCGCCATGAAGATGCAAGGTATGCAAATGCCGGGACAGAAGTGGAACCACTGCTTCACTGCGCAGGACATCGCCGATGGCAAGCAACACAAGATGGACGACGGCCAGAGTAAATGCACCATGTCCGACATGAAAACCTCCGGCGCCACCTACAGCTACAGCTTTGCCTGCACCTCGAAGGACGGCAACATGAGCGGTCAGGCCAAGGGCAGCAGCACCAACACCAGCTTCAACACCGAAATCAAGATGCGGATGACGCCCGATCAAGGCATGGGCGAATTCACGCAAGTCATGACCGGTCACCGCGTCGGCGACTGTAAATAATCGATCACAAATAATTTTCACGCGAAAGGAAAACACATCATGCTCGAAGCCTACCGTGCCCATATCGCCGAGCGCGCCGCGCTTGGCATCCCGCCCCTACCCCTAACCAAGCAGCAGACCACCGAACTGGTGGCGTTGCTGCAAGCACCACCTCAGTTGGCAAATGAGGGCGAGGAAGCCACGCTCGTTGATCTCATCACCCACCGCGTCCCTGCCGGTGTCGATGATGCCGCCAAGGTCAAAGCCGAGTTCCTCGCAAAAGTCGGCGCTGGCGGGACGGCATGTGCGCTAATTTCGCGCACCAAAGCGACCGAGTTGCTCGGCACGATGCTGGGTGGCTACAACGTCAAGCCGCTCATCGACCTGCTTGGAGATGCCGAAGTCGGTGCCGTCGCCGCCAAGGGACTCAAGGGCACGCTACTGATGTTCGACTTTTTCCACGACGTGGCCGAGCAAGCTAAAGCCGGCAATACGAACGCCAAGTCGGTTATGCAATCCTGGGCCGATGCCGAATGGTTCACCTCGCGCCCCGAAGTGCCACAAAGCCTCACCGTTACCATCTTCAAGGTCACCGGCGAAACCAACACGGACGACCTCTCACCGGCCCCCGACGCATGGAGCCGCCCCGACATTCCGCTGCACGCACTGGCCATGCTGAAGAACCCGCGCCCCGGCATCGAAGCCGACAAAACCGGTGAACGCGGCCCGCTCAAGCAACTTGATGCACTCAAGGCCAAGGGCAACCTCGTCGCCTATGTCGGCGACGTCGTCGGCACCGGTTCATCACGCAAGTCCGCCACCAACTCGGTGCTGTGGTTCACCGGCGAAGACATCCCCTTCGTGCCGAACAAACGCTTCGGCGGCGTCTGCCTCGGCAGCAAGATCGCACCGATCTTCTACAACACCATGGAAGTTGCCGGCGCCCTGCCGATCGAGCTCGACGTCAGCAAGATGGACATGG
>CAIYZZ010000218.1 GCA_903930805.1 uncultured Rhodocyclaceae bacterium
AAATCTCGACGCCGGGCACATCGGCTGCCAAGGGCATGATTTCGCGCCACCAGTTCATCACCCAGTCGGATTTTGAAAAAAAACGGTGGCCGCCAATATCCATGCGGTTTCCCTTGTAATTGACTGTGCGTGAAATACCGCCAACCTCACCGGATGATTCCAGTACCAGCGGTCGCATGCGACCATCACGCACGAGTTCCAATGCCGCCGTCAACCCAGCCGGCCCTGCGCCGATGATCACAACAATGGGCTTGTTCATAATGCATTACGGCCGGAAGAGGCCCCACTTTCGTACGGAGAAGTTGAACACAAACGTAATTCCCGCCGCAATAATCTTGGCCATTGGCAAGACTACTTGCAGGTACTCAATGCTCGCATAAATTACCATGTTGTTTAGCCCCAGACCTACCATGCCGATGGTCGCATAGGCAGCAAATTCGGTTCCTGGAATGGCGGCAAGCCGGCGGTGGTGAAAAACCCAACTTATGGCTAGAAAGTAACTCGTAATCGCCCCAAGCAGGAACCCTATGGTTGCCGCCCACAGATAATGCATGAACTGTGCGGCGAGCAGCAGGCAACCCATATCGACCGCAAGAGCGACCACGCTGACAGCCAGATAGCGCAAAAGTTCGATTGCTGCAATTTTCAAACGTGATTCCTAGCCCATTTCATCGTTACACAACCAATCACAATTATTGAGTCTGCATGGGCCTGAATCTAAAAGTGTTGGGGGGCCATCCGTTCGTGGTAACCCCTTTGGTCCGCCTCTATTTTGGCCCGGTGACGAAATACATATCGACCGGCCCCTTGCCCTTGGCCTCGACTTTGCCACGGTACTCGCAGTTGAACTCCGCGCGGATCAGGTCGTAGGTATAGGCGGAGATGTTGACGCGCCCTACTTCGCCCGAGCTTTCCATGCGCGAGGCGACATTGACGGCGTCGCCCCAGATATCAAAAGTGTATTTGCGCTTGCCGACCACCCCGGAAACGACCGAACCGGAATGGATGCCGATGCGGATGGACCATTTGAAGGCGGCTTCCTGGTTGCGTTTCTGGAGGTGTTCCGCCATGCGCAAGCCGGCCCGGGTACAGCGCTGGGCATGATCGTCGCAGGGCTTCGGCAAACCCGCGACGGCCATGAAGGCATCGCCGATGGTCTTGATCTTCTCGACCCCGAGTTCATCGCAGATGTCGTCAAATGCGGCGAAGATGTCGTTCAACTCGGCGACCATGCGATCGGCAGGCATGGTGGCGGAGGCCTGAGTGAAACCGCTGAAGTCAGTGAACAGGATGGAGACGGATTCGTTGCGTACCGGACGCACTTTGCCGGTCTCCGACAACTCGGTGGCGACTTCCGCCGGCAGGATGTTGTGCAGGAGCTCGCGGGCGCGGGCCCGCTCCTTCTCGAGCAGATTATTTTGTTCGCGTAGCCTGTCCGCGGCAGCCTTTAACGCAAGCTGGCCGCGCACGCGCGCCAGCATGATGGGCGGACTGATGGGTTTGGTGAGGTAATCGACGGCTCCGGCTTTGAGACCTTCTTCCTCATCCTGTATTTCGTGCATCGCCGTGACGAATATCACGGGAATATCATGGGTTGCCGGGTTCGCCTTCAAGGTGCGACAGACCTCGTAGCCATCCATTTCCGGCATCATGATATCCAGCAGAATAAGATCCGGCGGGTTGGTCGCGGCGATCTTCAGTGCGCGCGCGCCGCTGGGCGCCAGTTTGACGGTGTAATGATCCTCGAGCAGTCCACTCATCAACGACAGGTTTTGCGGGGTGTCATCCACCACCAGGATGGTTGGGCGATGGGCAGCGGGGGTAATGTCAGGCATCGGCACCTCCCGATTTTGACTTGCTCACGGCTTCCTGCAACACGGCCAGGCCACGTTCGCCGTCGAACTGGTTGATGGCTGCCTGCAGGTCGGCAAAATGCTCGGGATACGCCGCCCGGAGCAGGTCGGCATTTTCGCTCACCAACCGCTCGGCATTCTCGTCGTTTCTCAGCAAGGACATGAGTTGCCGGGTGACCGCTTCGATCGTCTGTGCTTCAGCGGATTTGGGTGCATCCACGGATTGGCGCGCATCCACAAAAGTCGGCGCTGGCAGCACGGCAGCATTGGCCACAACCTGCGCTTTCAAAGATTCCACCTGCGTATCGAGCTGAGCCGGCAAGGTGCCGGCTTGCTGCGCCTGAGCCATGGCTTCTTGCAACACCTGCAGGCCGCGCTCGCTGTCAAAGTTGTTGATAGCCGCCTTCAGGTTGGCAAAATGCTGAGGGAAGGAAGCCTTGAGCAGGTCGGCGTTTTCGCTGACCAGCCTTTCGGCATTGCCATCTTCAGTCAGCAAGGCGGTCAGTTGCTGGCAGACCGCACCGAGTTTTTGCATATCGACTTCTTGTACAGCATCGACAGACGGCGCTGGCAATGCATTGACGATGGCTGCTATCTGCACGTTCAGCGCGGATTCCAGTTTGTCGATCAGCGCGGGCACACCGGCGTGGCCTTCCCGCAGCGCGTCTTCCACCGCTTTTGCAGCACCTTGCAGGGCGGCTGACGCGACATTGCCTGCCAGACCCTTGAGTGTATGCGCGAGGCGCTGGGCGGTCTTGGTGTCCTGCGCATCGAGCGCCTGGCGGATTTCGGCGACCGCATTCGACTGGGAGTCGACAAACCCGCGCAACATGGAGATGTAGCGCGACGGCTTGCCCAGTACCCGGCGCAAGCCAGCTGCCTGATCCAACCCCGCAATGATCGGTGCCAGCATATCCTCTTCCGGCGCTGCTGCATTGACAGTCGCAACCACACCGTTTTGGTCGAGCCGAGGCTTGATCCAGCGCAACAGGACACGGAACAGAACATCTGGTTCGATGGGCTTGGGAATGAAATCCACCATGCCGGCTGCCAGGCACTTCTCCTGATCGGTGGACATGGCGCTGGCGGTCATGGCGACTACCGGTACCGGGGATTCTTTGTTCTCGGCCACGATCACCCGGGTGGCTTCCAGACCATCCATCTCCGGCATCTGCATGTCCATGAGGATGATGTCATAAGGCTGCATCTTGGCGGACTGAGCGCGCACATGTTCGCAGGCGATCTTGCCATTGTCCGCAATATCCACCACGAAGCCGGCATCGTGCAGGATCTCGCTGGCGACCTGTTGATTCAGCAGATTGTCTTCGGCGAGCAGAATGCGTGCGCCCTTGATGACGCCCAGAGACTCAATGGTCAGCGCCGAAGAATCCTCCTCTTCGCGTGGCACTGGCCGTACGCCACTGATCACCTCGATCATGGCGTCAAAGAGTCGCGACGGGGCGACCGGCTTGTTCAGCACAAACTCGATGCCCGCCCCCTTGGCCTGTTCTTCGACCATATCGCTACCAAAGGCGGTAAGCATAATCAGCTTGGGCGGATGGGCAAGTGGCAGTTTTTTAAGATGTTGCGCGGTCTCGACACCATCAAGCCCCGGCATCTTCCAGTCGAGCAGTACGACATCGTATGGCATCCCGCTCGCATCGGCGCTGCGCACCTTTTGAATTGCCTCTTCACCACCCTCCGCCATGTCAGCCTGAAATTTCATGCCAACCAGCATCTCGCTCAACACCGTGCGCGCGCCGACCAGATCGTCTACGACGAGAATCCGGCGGCCGGCAAGATCCGCCTGGGGATGCAACTCGGTCCGGGCCGTGCCGATTTCGAGCCAAGCGGTGAACCAGAAGGTGGAACCCTGCCCGGGTTCGCTCGTGACACCGACTTCGCCGTCCATTTGCTTGGCGAGCGCCTTGGTGATGGACAATCCCAGCCCGGTTCCGCCATATTTACGCGTGGTGGAGGCATCAGCCTGCTGGAAATTCTGGAACAACTTGCCGATCTGCTCTGCGGTCAGGCCGATGCCGGTATCGCGCACGGCGAAGTACACCAGGACACGATCGCCATCGCGCTGCTGGACTCTCACCACCAGGTCAATTTCGCCCTCCTCCGTAAATTTGACGGCATTGTTGGCGTAGTTGATGATCATCTGGGAGAGACGCAGATCGTCGCCCAGCAGTCGGCCGGGGACATCTGCGGCGACATCGAACAGAAGTTCAAGACCCTTGCTGCTGGCTTTTTCGGTGATAAGGTTGCCAACCTTGGAAAGCATTTTCTCGAGGCTGAATTCGCGGGAATCGAGTTCGAGCTTGCCGGCTTCAATCTTGGAGAGGTCGAGAATGTCGTTGATGATGCCCAGGAGGTGCTGGCCGGATTGCTGCACTTTAAGTAGGTAATCGCGCTGACGATCATCAAGTTTTGTTTTGCTGGCAAGATAGCTCATGCCGAGAATGGCGTTCATCGGCGTGCGGATCTCGTGGCTCATGTTGGCGAGGAAGGCGGACTTGTAGGCGGTCGCCTCTTCGGCCTTCTTGCGCGCCTCGGCGGTCGCGTTCAACGAAACTTCTAGGGCTGCAACCATGCTGGTGTTATGGATGGCAATGGCGGCATAGGAACACAGGGCGCGGAAGAGTATTTTCTCCGGCTCGCGGAAGGCCATGCCTTGCCGGTTCTGAATTACCGTGACGCCGAGCACCGTGACGCCGACAATAAGGGGTGCGTACAAGGCACTGGGTCGCGTCCCCGTCCCCGTCCCCGTCCTCATCCTGCCCACGTCGCCGGGGTTCGCGATTTGATTGCTGCTGGCACCCTGCTCATCGCGCTCGCGATCAATCAGGTCGCGGCGTTCGCGAATGGCTCGCGCAATGTATGACACGGGATCGTTGCGATCGATTCTATCTGGCAGTTTCGGCAAGCCGGGCCCGGCGAGATAAGCGCGTTGGAGGCTGGTGCCGCTTGCATTGAGCAGGTAAATGGAGAAGGTCTCGACAGGAAGACTGGTTTTGCGGTTTTCGATCAAGTAGTTGTTCAGCGCGCTGAACACTGCTTTCTGGTCAATGCTTGCGGTTAGTTCGCGACCGACATCACTCAGCGCTTCAACCATCAGGCGCGTATCGTCCAGAGATTTGTTGCGTGCTTCGACGTCTTTTTGCACCAGGACCAGGGATTCTCTAAGGGTATCGACTTGCTGCTCCTGCGCCTTGACTGCCAATTTGTCTTCATGATCTCGACGATCACTCATGGCAATGGCCAACAGCACCATGTAAAGTACCGCACCAAAGGAGATTGCTTTATCAGAAAGGAAACTTGTGGGTGACTGCACCAGGATTTCCAGCCCAATGCCGATCTGCGGTGCACCTGAGTACGTGGCCAGGTGCTCCAGAACTTTCAAATCCATCAGGACGGCGCCTGCCGCACCCGTGACGATAGCCGCAAGAAGGAAGTAGGCGCCACGCTCCCGTTTTATGGCGCAGAACACGCCGACAATTGTCGTCAGCGCCAGCGAGACATAGATCAACAACGGGGCGGGCATCATGAAGTATTGGGCTGCAACCACCAACAGGATCGGGTAAAGCAAATAGAAACCTGTGATGAACTTCAGCAAACGATCAAACCATGGCATGGCCCGCCAGATGTTCAATAGGTGGCGTATAAAAAACAGCGAGGCAGCTGCACAGAGAAAAAGACTGACTGAGGTTGTAATACCCAACCACTGTGGCGAACCAAGCCTGAAGAGTTCATTCACCAACCCTGTGTGCGATGCCAATGCGAGCGCCATACTGGCAAACAAGGCTGCATGCAGCAAGTTGATTACATCGCGCCGCAAAAAGACGAACAGCAACAGATTGAACAAGATCATCGCGGTTGCCGTACCAAAAAACCAGCCTTTAGCTAGATGATCCTTGTGTTCTTCAGTTTGAAACGCTGGCACCGTCCAGAGTTTGACTGGAACAATCCGGGAAAATGTGCCTTGCACTCGCAGTAAATACGACTGCTCGGCATGCGCGGACAGTCTGACCATGAATACGACATTGCGGTTTGCATAAGGGAGGGCGAGAGGCATGACCGCGTCGGCCGAAGAAGCCTC